>DASVOY010000604.1:0-4634 GCA_036383115.1 Allostellaceae bacterium | reverse complement strand
TGGTTCAGCCGGGATCTCGGCGAGACCTGGGCGAGGCCCTACAGCGAGTCCGGGCTCTACCTCGAATCGCGCGTCTGGGCGCTCAGCACCCATCCTGACATGCCCGGCCGCATCTTTGCCGGGACCGATTCCGGTGTCTACCGCTGGGACGACAAGGACGAGCGTTGGACGCACCTTCCCTCCGAGATGGACCGGCTCTGCGTATGGTCGCTCGCCCAAAGCCGGCACGATCCCGACGTGCTCGTGGCCGGCACGCAGCCGGCGGCGCTCTTCCGCTCGGATGACGGTGGAAGACGATGGCGACGGCTCGAGGCCGCCATGGCGCAGAAATGCACCTTCGTCGACCGGCCGCGCGTGACGCAGGTCCTGTTCGATCCGCTGGAGAAAGATACGATCTGGGCCGGCGTCGAGATCGACGCCATTCACCGCAGCCGGGATGGCGGCAGGAGCTGGGAGCGGCTCGGAGCGGGCCTCGTATCCGACGATATTCATGGGCTCGCCGTGGTCGTGAGCGGCGACGCTACGATACTGGCGACGACGAACAAGGGGCTGCATCGCAGCCGCGACAAGGGGCGCAGCTGGGAGCTGCAGCCGCTGGACTCGCCCTGGCAATACACGCGCGCCGTCGTGGCTCGCGCCGATGGGCCTCGCACCTTGTTTCTGACGAACGGCGACGGGCCGCCGGGCTCGACGGGACGGCTGCTGCGCAGCCGCGACTTCGGCGAGAGCTGGGAAGATGCGGGCCTGCCGGGCGCGCTCAACAGCACGCCCTGGTGCGTTGCGACGCATCGTGCCGATCCGAGATTGATCTTCGTCGCCACCAATCTCGGGCAGCTCTTCCGCAGCACCGACGGCGGCGAAAGCTGGGCCAAGCTCGAGCGCGAGTTCGGCGAAGTGCGCTCGCTGGCCTGGTATCCCTCGTAAGCGCGCGCTCAGGCGCGGATCTTGTCGAGGCCGGCCCAATCGAAGTCGATGCCGTGGCCGGGCCGATCGGGCGCCACGGCGAAGCCGTCTTTGAGGGCGAGCGGCTCGGCGATGTACTGGTCGAGCCCGAAGCCGTGCGCTTCGAGGTAGGATCGGTTCGGCACCGCAGCCATGAGCTGGACCGTGACGTCATGGGCGCCGTGCGACGTCACCGGCAGATTGAAGGCCTCGGCCAGATGCGCGATTTTCATGAAGGCGGTGATGCCGCCGCAATTGGTCACGTCCGGCTCCGGAAAGCTCACGCCGCCGGAGGCGATCAGATGGCGAAACTCCCAGAGCGTACGGAGGTTCTCGCCGGCGGCGATGGGCAGCCCGCCCTCGCGCGCGACGCGCGCATGTCCGGCGACATCGTCGGGCGAGATCGGTTCCTCGAGCCAGACCGGATCATAGGGCGCGAAGGCGCGCGCCGCCCGGATCGCGGCGTCGGCGGTCCACTTCATGTTGGCGTCCAGCATGAGCGGGAACTCCGACCCGAGGTGGCGGCGCATGGCGGCGATCCGCTCGATGTCCTCGCTCAGACGCTGTCGTCCGACCTTCATCTTGATGGCACGGAAGCCCTTGGCGAGATTGGCGTCGGTCTGGCGCAGCAGCGCCTCCGGCGAGAGCTCGAGATCGATGCCGCCGGCATAGCACGGCACCAGCGGATCGTTGCCGCCGAGGAGCTTCCACAGTGGCAGGCGGGCGCGTTTCGCCTTGAGGTCCCAAAGCGCGATGTCGAAGGCGGAGAGCGCCAGCACCGTCGGCCCGCCGCGGCCGCCGTAATGCAGCTCCCACCACAGGCGCTGCCACAGGAACTCGATGCGATCGGCATCGGCGCCGGCAACGATCTCCGGGATTTCGCGCGCGAGGATGTGGTGGATGGCGCCGCCGTTGCGGCCGACCGTGTAGGTGTAGCCAACCCCTTCCGCCCCCTCGGCATCGCGAACTCTCGCGGTGACGAGCTCGAAGGCGCGGATGGTGCCATGCGTGCTGTCGCTCAAGGCGACAGGCAACGGCACACGGTAAAAGCCGGCATCGAGGGAATGGATGGCGGTCATTGCTGAAATCCCGGCTGCTCGATCAAGACAGCATCGACTTCGCGGCGTCGCTCGCCCGCATGCCGACCTTTACGCCCTTGGCTTTCGCGACGGCGTTCGCGGCGGAGATCACCCCGTCATGATAGGTGCTGAGCGCATCGCCGATCCGCGCCGACTCTGTCGACACCGCAGCCGCGGCGATGCCGTGCTCGTCGAGCACGGCGAGGCCCTCGATGCCGGAATCGTCGAGCCCGCGCCCGGCATCGTTACAGATCACGCCTTTCGGGCGGATGCGCAGGGCGTAGAGCGCCATCACCTTGGCGCCGTGCGAAGCAACGCAGAAGACGTCATGGGGATGCGCCCCCTCGGCGCGCGAGAAGGACCAGCACGCGTAGATCTTGCCCTCGGGCGTCGACACCATCTCGTGCACCGCCTCGTCGATCAGCCCGGGGAAGTTGCGCAGCCGGCCCGGCGGTGCCTTGAGCATCAGCCGCGCCGCTTGCTCGCCGGTTTGGCCAGGCCGCACGCCGAGCGCCATCGCCGCCTCGTTGGCGCGGCTGACATGGCCGGTCAGCAGGCTCATCCCGCCGGAGAGGCGCGCCTCCTTGGTGGCGATCGCCGCGGCCGGGACACCGAAGCGCTGCGCGAAGGCGAGGCCGCTGATCCCTGCGTCGTCCTTGCCTGGCCCACCCTCATGGCCGATCCAAGCCTTGACCCCCTGGCGCATCGCCATGGCCGCGGTCGGCGCGCCGGCGAAGGACGCGCCCACCGCCACGTCGTTGGTCCAGGGCTGGTGCTCAAAATAGCTCAGCGAATCCGCCACGACGATGCGGCCGTCCTTCCCGGCGTCGACGTGAACCGTCGGCCTCAGCCCTTCGATGTCCATCGCCATATGCCTTCCTCCTTGGTGTGGCCGGGGCTTCCTCTATATTCCTCGGATGATCCCCTTCTCCGTCCTCGACCTCTCGCCGATCATCCAAGGCAGCGATGCGACGCAGGCCCTGCGCAACACGCTCGACCTCGCCCGCCATGCCGAGGGCTGGGGCTATCATCGCTACTGGCTGGCCGAGCATCACAATATGACAGGCATCGCCAGCGCCGCGACCGCCGTCGTCATCGGGCACGTCGCGGATGGAACGTCGACCATCCGCGTCGGCGCCGGCGGGGTGATGCTGCCCAACCATGCCCCCCTCATCATCGCCGAGCAGTTCGGCACGCTGGAGGCGCTCCATCCCGGCCGCATCGACCTGGGCCTGGGCCGCGCGCCCGGTACCGACCAGCTCACGGCACGTGCACTCAGGCGCAATCTCGCCGGCGACATCGATGCCTTTCCGCAGGACGTGCTCGAGCTCATGGCCTATTTCCAGCCCGTCGAGCCGGGCCAGCTCGTGCGTGCGGTTCCCGGCGCGGGGCTGAACGTGCCGATCTGGATCCTCGGATCGAGCCTCTACGGCGCCCAGCTCGCCGCGGCGCTCGGCCTGCCCTTCGCCTTCGCCTCTCACTTCGCCCCCGACCAGATGACCACGGCCATCGAGCTCTATCGTAGCCGATTCCGCCCCTCCGGGCACGTCGCCAGGCCCCATGTCATGCTCGGCCTCAACGTCTTCGCCGCCGCGACCGACGCGGAGGCCGGGCGCCTCTTCACCTCGCTGCAGCAGGCCTTCGCCAATCTGCGCCGCGGCCAGCCGGGACCCCTGCCGCCGCCGGTCGGCGACATCGAGGCGCGCCTGTCGCCGCTGGAGCGGTCCATGGTGGAGCATTCGCTGTCCTGCGCAATTGTCGGCTCGCCCGAGACGGTGCGACGCGGCCTCGCGGCCTTCATCGCGCGCACCGGCGCCGACGAGATCATGGTCACGGCGCAGATCTTCGATCACGCCGCGCGCCTGCGCTCCTTCGAGATCACGGCAGAGGTCCGCGGCGAGCTTGCGCGCGCGGAGAGGGATCCCGCTGCTGCGGGATAGCGACATTCCGCTGGGAGGTCGGAGGCGTCGTCTCCAATAAATACTTCCAGAACCTTGGCAACCGTCAAGGCGCTCTCACGGCTTTGGCTGTAGATGCTTCATCGCGCGCAGCGTGCCGTTTGCGTTCACGACCGGCTACGACGCCTCGGTCATTCCTGCGCGCTATTGCCATGCCGCCGTCCTTCATAAGCCCTATGATCTCGTCGACATCTCGAAGGCTCTGTTCCGGCTGACCGCCGAGCGGTCTCGTCCGCGAGCGTCGTGACGACGACGCCGCTCGCTGTTCCCATGCCGTCAGCGGGCAGGTTGCGCCAGCATCAGGTATTCCCAGGCTACGGTCGCTGCGGCCAGCGCGGTGATTTCGGCGACGTCGTAGGGCGGCGCCACTTCGACGACGTCCATGCCGCGAAAGGCGAGGCCGCCGAGGCGGCGCAGGATCGCCTGCACCTGCCAGGTGGCGAGGCCGCCGATCTCCGGCGTTCCCGCGCCGGGCGCGAAGGCGGGATCGAGCGCGTCGACATCGAAGCTGAGATAGGCCGGCGCCTCGCCCACGACCTCCCGGATGCGCGCCGCCGCCGCCGCCGGGCCGGCATCGTGGACGGCCTCGGCCGACAGGATCGTCACGCCCCGGCCGAGCGTCCAGTCGTAAACGGTTCTGGGCACCGGCGAGCGG
>DASVOY010000603.1:0-3576 GCA_036383115.1 Allostellaceae bacterium | reverse complement strand
CCCGCGACCCTTTCCGGCGGCCAGCAGCAGCGCCTCGCCATCGCCCGCGCCGTGATCGGCCGGCCGAGCCTGTTGCTGGCGGACGAGCCTACGGGCAATGTCGACGACGAGTTGGCGCTGCGACTGCTGCGCCTGTTCGAGGAAATGAACAAGCTGGGCACCACCCTCGTCATCGCCACGCATAACGAGGCCCTGGTGACGCGCTTCGGCCACCCCCGGCTCCACCTCGAGAAGGGCGTGCTCACCTTGGAGCGCGCCCGCGAACGGCAAGTCTCCTAGGAGCCTAATGCGGCGGCGCGGTCTCGACATACCTCTGAATCGCGACGGGTCGGTCCGTTTCCTGCCCTGGATCATCGCGCTCATGGTCTATCTCGCCGGGCTGGCGCTGGCCGGCACGCTCGTGCTCAACGGCACGCTCGCGCGCTGGGATCGCAGCCTGACCGGCACGCTCACGGTGCAGCTCCCGCCGGTTCCGGCACAGAACGGCAAAGGCGACGGCGGGCTCGCGGTCGTGCTCGGGCTGCTCCGCGGCACGCCGGGCGTCGTCAGCGCCGAGCCGCTGAGCCGCGAGGCGATTGCGAAGCTCATCGAGCCCTGGCTCGGCAACGCGGTCGCGCTCGAGGAGCTGGCGTTGCCGCGCCTCGTCGATCTACGCATCGATGCCGCTCGTCCCCCCGATCTCGCCGCGCTGAGGACGCGTCTCGCCGGGGCGGCGCCCGGCATCGTGCTCGATGATCATAGGCTGTGGCTCGACCGCTTTGCGACGCTGCTGCTGTCGATCGAGATCACCACGCTGGCGATCCTCGCCCTCATCGGCGCGGCGGCGGTGCTGACCGTGGTCTTCACCACCCGCGCGGGGCTCGCCGTGCATCACGGCGTCATCGAGGTGCTGCACCTCATCGGCGCGCAGGACGGCTATATCGCGGGGCAGTTCGAGCAGCAGGCACTCCGCCTGGGGCTGCGCGGTGGCCTCATCGGTCTCGCCCTCGCGATGCTCACGCTCTACGGCATCGCCCGCGTGGCGACCACCACAGCGGTGCTGGGACAGCGCGTGCAGCTGCTGCCGGCGCTCGACCTCGCCCCCTGGCACTGGGTGGTCCTTGCGCTGCTGCCGTTTGCCGCCGCCCTCGTCGCCATGATGACCGCCCGGATCACCGTGCTGCGCGCCTTGGCGCGCATGCCATGAACTCCCGCCAGCCATCCTCGGCGGCCGCAGCGCGGTCGCGGCGTGGGCTGCGCCGCCGCAGCATCCCCGTGGCGATTCTCATCGCTCTCGCCTTGTCGTGGCTCGGCGGCCTAGCCTGGTTCGCGCGGTCCATCCCGGACGAGGTGCCCGACCCCGTCAGCGCGACCGATGCCATCGTCGTGCTCACCGGCGGCAGCCTCCGCGTCCAGAGCGGGCTCGCGCTGCTGGCCGCGGGCAAGGCGAAGAAGCTCTTCGTCTCTGGCGTCTACCATGGCACCGATGTGGCGGCGCTGCTGCGCGCGGAGCACCAGTCGCCGGAGAAGGTCGCCTGCTGCATCGTGCTCGGCTACGAGGCCGACAACACGCTGGGCAATGCGCTCGAGAGCGCGGCCTGGATGCGCCAGGAGGGCTTCCGCTCCCTGCGGCTCGTCACGTCGAGCTATCACATGCCGCGCAGCCTGCTCGAATTCTCGCGGGCGATGCCGGAGGTGCGCATCATCGCCCACCCGGTCTTCCCGGAGCGGGTGAAGCAGGAGCGCTGGTGGGCCTGGCCCGGCACCGCGAGCCTGATCGTCGCCGAGTACCAGAAATACCTCCTGGCGCTGGCACGGCCGGTCCTCGGTTCGGGCGAGGCGGGAAGCGCGCCGTCGTGATGCTGCTGCGCTCGCTGCTCTTCAACCTCGCCTTCTATCTCTCGACCGCCGCCATGGCCGTGCTCGGTCTGCCGGTCTTGCTCATGTCGCAGCGCCGGGGCATGGCCTATGGCCGCTCCTGGGCGGCGGGCGTACTCAAGCTGCTGCACTGGTGCGTCGGCCTCACCCATGAGGTGCGCGGGTGGCAGAATCTCCCGCCGGGGCCGGCGATCATCGCGATGAAGCATCAATCGGCCTGGGACACGCTCGCCGTGCCGGTGGTCTTCGGGGATCCCGCCATCGTGCTCAAGAGAGAGCTCATGTGGATCCCGCTCTATGGCTGGTACTTGTGGAAGGCGGGCATGATCCCGGTCGACCGCGGCGCCGGCGCCGGTGCCTTGAAGGCGATGGTGAGGGCGGGCGAGCGCGCCGCCGCGGCGGGACGGCGGATCGTCATCTTTCCGGAGGGGACGCGCACCGCGGTGGGCGCGCGCCGCCCGTATCAGCCGGGAGCCGCAGCGCTCTATCGCCAACTCGGCGTGCCGCTCGTGCCGGTGGCGGTCAATTCGGGCGTGTTCTGGGGACGCCGCCAGTTCGTGAAGCGGCCCGGCCGCATCACTTTCGAGATCCTGCCGCCGATCCCGCCCGGGCGCGAGCGCCGCGTCGCCATGGCCGAACTCGAGGAGCGGATCGAGACGGCCACGGCGCGACTCGTCGCGGAGGCGCAAGCCGGCGGCGCGTTTGAGGATAACGCTGTGGACCGATCCTCCCGCCCTCCCGGTGGAACCCGGGCGTAACTTGAAAATCTCAAGTAAAATAACTACTTGGAACGTGGTGAACAGACGGTTACCGCTGTGGACGGGTTGAGTACAAAAATAGAACTTTCGTCCGCAGCGACCGGCTGTTAGATTCTTCTTCGCTCCTTCTGTCCCAAGGTTCTGTCGCGCTCCTAGCCCCGCCTGGAGGTTTCTCAAGCCATGCCCAGCGTCGCCTCGATCTCGCAGCAGATCTGGGACATGAAGTACCGGCTCAAGGCGGCGGATGGCGCCGCCCTGGACAAGACCATCGAGGATACCTGGCGGCGGGTCGCGGCGGCCCTGGCCGAGCCCGAGCGCGACCGGGAGCTCTGGGCCGGGCGCTTCTATGAGGCGATGAGCGGCTTCAAGTTCCTGCCGGCCGGCCGCGTCGTCGCCGGCGCCGGCAGCGGGCGCAACGTCACCCTCTTCAACTGCTTCGTGATGGGGACCATCCCGGACGACATGTCCGGCATCTTCACCCATCTGCGCGAGGCCGCACTCACCATGCAGCAGGGGGGCGGCATCGGCTACGACTTCTCGACGCTCCGCCCCAAGGGAGCGCCGGTGTAGGGCGTGGGCGCCGACGCCTCGGGGCCGCTCTCCTTCATGGATGTGTGGGACGCGATGTGCCGCACCATCATGAGCGCCGGCCACCGCCGCGGCGCGATGATGGCGACATTGCGCTGCGACCATCCGGACATCGAGGCCTTCATCGAGGCCAAGCGCGAGCCGGGGCGGCTTCGGATGTTCAACCTTTCGGTCCTCGCCACCGACGCCTTCATGACGGCGGTCAAGGAGGATGCGCCCTGGGAGCTGACCTTCGGCGGCACGACCTACAAGGTGCTGCCGGCGCGCGAGCTGTGGGACAAAATCATGCGCGCGACCTACGCGTATGCCGAGCCGGGCGTCATCTTCATCGACCGCATCAACCGCCGCAACAATCTGCATTACTGCGAGGAGA
>DASVOY010000602.1:0-4475 GCA_036383115.1 Allostellaceae bacterium | reverse complement strand
GGCCGGTGCCGGCATTCTTGACCGGGGCGCATGCCGCGATCAGCAGGGCAACCAGCAGGGCCGGACCGTGGAAAGCGAGGCGGGCCGGCCTGCCAGGATGGTCGGTACGCCCGCGCGCTGGCGGAAGTGCCGCGCCTTCCTCGCCTGACCAGCCAGGCAAAACCCGCTCGGAGCCCATAAATGTGCGCGCCAGTGCAATAAACCCGCTCGATCCTACCCCGTAGCCGGTCGCCCACTCCAGCCGATTCGCGGCAATGTCGCTGCCAAACGGCCACCCCTCCCGCTGACAGGCGAAGATGGCAGCGAGATGGCCACCGATCGGCTGGTGGCGCAAGACCGCCGATCAGGTAAAGCCGAGAGACCATTCCCTGGAGACGGGCTGCGGCCAGGGGCCGCTGGCCGTCATGCCGGAAACATCGAGAATGCTCTCTTTAGCTTCGGGAGATTTCGGTGCGCCGTGGCGTTCGCCGATCGTCGACGCTTTATCGCGAGCGCAGCATGAGCACACATCATCGTCCTACGGCGCACGAGCCGCCGCTGGCGCCGCCGCCCGAGCGGGTCAAACCGATTTCGCCGGAACTGCCGAATGCGACGGACGACACAGTGCCGGCCCCGACGGATGTTCCAGCCGTGCCGGTCCCCGACCCCAGCGAAGAGCCGATCTGACGCGTTCCGGGCGCTCCTGGCACGCAGGCCGGATGCGGCACCCCGGCCGTTCACCCGGCCGTCAGCGCGAGGGATGCCCTTGCTTACGCTCCCGCATTGGCGAGGGCTGCCTGCTGCACCGCCGCCAGCAGCGTCGCGTAATCCCAGGAGCCGTCATGACGTAGGCCATTGATGAAAAAGGTCGGCGTCCCGTTCACGCCGCTGCGCACGCCGCTCATGAAATCCTCGCGGACCTTCTGCATGTGGACATGCTGGGCGAGTTCCATGGTGAACCGGCCGACATCGAGGCCGAGGGCCTCGGCGTAGGCGATCAGGTCGGGATCATCGAGATTTTGCTGATTCTCATAGAGCGTGTCGTGCATCTCCCAGAACTTACCCTGCGCCGCCGCCGCCTCCGCCGCCTCGGCGGCGTGCTGGGCATGAGGATGGACCGTTGTCAGGGGGAAGTGACGGAACACGAACTGCATCGCGTCGCCCATCTGCTGCTCGATCGCCTTGACGATCGGGGGCGCGGCGCCGCAATAGGGGCATTCGTAGTCGCCGTACTCGACGAGGCTCACGGGCGCGTCCAGCGGGCCCCGGATGTGATCGCGGTCCGGCGAGACCGGAGTGGCGAGCACGGCTTCGAACATGCTCACATTCATGATGCAGCCCTCCTCTTGGACATGTCCTCGAGCGCCCGCAGGATGCCGTCGGCGCCAGGATTCACGCCGATCGGCGACAGGTAGCTCCAATAGACCAGGCCTTGCGGGTCGAGGACGAACAGCGCGCGCTCGCTGACGCCGTCACCCTGCCGATAAGCGTGATAGGCGCGGGATACCTCGCCCTTCGGCTCGAAATCCGCCAGAAGCGGAAAGTGGAGGTTGCGGTGCTTGGCGAAGGCCAAGTGGCACCACGCGCCGTCGACGGAGATGCCGAGGATTTGCGCATCGTACTTCTGGAACTCCGGCATGAGCTCCTGGTAGAGCACCATCTGGTCGGTGCAGACCGGGCTCCAGTCGGCGGGGTAGAAGGCCAGCACCACGGGCTGCCCGCGGAAGTCGGACGGGGACACCGTCTGGTCCGGCGTGTCGTGAAGCCGGAAGTCCGGCGCCGGCGTGCCCGGCGGCAGCGGCGCGGGTCGCTGAGTGCGTATCTCTGACATGGGTTGGTACTTCCTCCGGGAGCGGACATCGCGCTCGTCGATTGCAGAAGTGTCCGAGCGCATGGAGGGCAGAGTAGGCCGCCGCAGCCGCCGCTGCCTTGACCACTGTCAATAACGGCCGGCTTTCCGGCAATTTGCTGCGCCTGGGCGCACATGGCTGCAGTCGGAAGCGGCGCCTCCGTCGTTACTGCATCGGCATCAAAATGCTACAGTTGAGCCTGCCGAAGCGCCCGGACGTGTCTCGACGCCCCGGCAGCGCCGCCGCGCTGAAAACCGCGCCGGCAGCGGGTTCGCGCGGCCGCGCTAACGGCAGGATGTTCCGCGTGAAACCTACATATCCGTGTCGAAGTGCAGCAAGCGGCGCGCCGATTCGCATCACTTCAGTGCGCGAAGTGGACGAGAAGAGCGCGAGACGGCGCCATCGCGCACATCATCCCGCAACATCCCGCAGCGTGGGCGGCGGCGACGACGACTAGGGCGATGCCGCCTAATGGAGCCGCTTCCGGGCAGCCGCCGCGCCTCTCAGACTGTCGAGCACGCGCTGCAGCTGCTCGGCGACGCCTTCGAGGAGAGCCGCCGGCACCTGCACCGCGATCGGAACATTGTCCGCTTTCGTCAGATGCAGGAGCGCCGCGCCGTCGTCCGGCGCGGCCGCGACCCTCACCGCCTCGAGCGGTATGACGTCGGTGTTCATGCCCTCGGCGGCCTGCCGCGGGTTGGCGGCGGCGAGCAGCCGGTAGGCCGACCGCGCCGCGTGGTTGATCGTGGTGATCAGATAGGCAGCCGCCTCGCAGGGGTAGATGAGGCGATACTCGGTTCCGTCGCGCAGCCGGTGCGTGACCCAGATGTGCCGGCCGTCGTCGGTCCATCCGGCCGCCGTTATGTCGGCGATCGCCACGCCCGTGATCTCAGCCATGTTCAAGTCCTCGGACAAAGTTGCATCACTTGCCGGCACAGCTAGGACATGAGCACGCGTCAAGCAAGGCGGCCAATGACCGCCGCCGCGACTGTTGCCGTTCCAGGCGAGCCCACCGACGGCACGCCGCCGTTCAGCGCTGGCCCAGCAGGCCGTGCTTCCTCAGGTGATGGCGGAGCTGGTGATAGGTGAGCCCGAGCGCCTGCGCCGTGCGGCGCTGATTGAAGTGGTTCGCCGCCAGCGCCTCGGCGAGAAGCTTGGCCTCGTAGGCGCGCAGCCGGTCGAGGAACTCGCCCTCCGCCGGCGCCTCTGGCGCCGGAGCGGGTGGCGGCGGCGCCGCGGCAGTCGACCGCGCCGGGCGGTGCGGCGAGGCGAAGGGGTCGAAGACGATCTCGTCCACCTTCTCCCCCGGCCGCGGCCAGCGATGGACGCTGCGCTCGACGGTGTTCTTGAGCTCGCGCACATTGCCGGGCCAGGGATGCCCGGCAAGTTGCGCCAGCGCGGCAGCGGTGAAGCCGGGAAAGACATCGCGCCCCAGCTCGCGCATCATGCCGCGGGCGAAATGCTCGGTCAGCAGCGGAATGTCGTCACGGCGCTCGCGCAGCGGCGGGATGGTCACGACATCGAAGGCGAGCCGATCCAGGAGATCGTTGCGGAAGCGTCCGGCCTCCGCGAGCGCCGGCAGGTCGGCATTCGTGGCCGCGATAACGCGGACGTCGACGCGGTGCACCTCGTTGCCGCCGACCCGCTCGAAGGTGCCGTATTCGATCACGCGCAGGATCTTCTCCTGCACGGCCAGCGAGGCGTTGGCGATCTCGTCGAGGAACAGCGTGCCGCCATCGGCGATCTCGAAGCGGGAGAGGCGCCGCCGCGCGGCGCCGGTGAAGGCGCCGGCCTCATGGCCGAAGAGCTCGCTGTCCAACAGGGTCTCGGCGAGCGCGGCGCAGTTGAGCTTGACAAAGGGCCGGTCCCAGCGCGGCGACAGGTAGGTCAGCCGCGCCGCGACCAGCTCCTTGCCGGTGCCACGCTCGCCCACCACCAGCACCGGCCGATCGAGGCCGGCGAGCTGCGAGACCTGCGCCAGGCTGGCGCGAAAGGCCGGCGCCTCGCCGATGAGCGGCGGCAGGTCTGGCGGTGTGTTAGCAGTCAAAGCCAATGTTTTGTGCTTTTCGCTATCTATTGGTGGAATATATCTAGAGAACCGCCCGCCAGCTGACAACGCCGTTCCGAAAAATCGGTCCATATCAGCGGGTTACAAATCCGGACCGCCGTGGCACGCAGCGTGCTTATGAGCGCAGGAAGGCGCGAGGTTGCGCTTCGTGAGCAGGAAGGACGACGACTATGGGAATTTTCTCGCGGCTGGCCGACATCGTGAACTCCAACATCAACGCCATCCTCGACCGCGCCGAGGACCCGGAGAAGATCATCCGCCTGATCATCCAGGAGATGGAGGACACGCTGGTCGAGGTGCGCTCCTCGGCGGTGCGGACCATCGCCGAGAAGAAGGAGATCGAGCGGCGCATCGACATGCTGAAACGCGAGCTGGAGGAGTGGCAGCGCCGGGCCGAGCTGGCGGTGACCAAGGGGCGCGAAGACCTCGCCAAGGGTGCGCTCCTCGCCAAGGCGCGCGTCGTCGCGGCGCTGGAAACGCTGGAGAAGCAGCACCAGCAGATCGAGGACGCGCTGCACAAGCAGAACGAGGACATCGCCAAGCTGCAGGCCAAGCTCGCCGACGCCAAGGCGCGCGCG
>DASVOY010000601.1:0-6975 GCA_036383115.1 Allostellaceae bacterium | reverse complement strand
ACCGGCAGCTTGAGCAGCACGTCGGCGACGCTGGCCTTCACCAGGTCGCCCGCCTCGAGCGCCCGGGCGGCAACATCGAGGCCGGAGAGACAGCGGGTGAGGTCCCGGGGCGCGAAGGGGCCGTAAGCCAATGCCAAGGTGCGGGCGACCTCCTCGGCCGGGCGCGGGCGGAAGACCCGGCGGCTCCCCGCGGACAAGGCCTCGACCAGAGGCACCGGTCCCAAGGCAATCCCTCGTTCATCGCAGGCAAGGCCGACGCCGCCGCGCGCCGTCAGCCGGTGCATGGGCGGGAATGAGGACAGCATGGGCACCTCCAGGGGAAACGTCTAGAGCGTACATATGTACGTTTGTGACGTTCGGTCGTCAACTCACATATTTCCGCTTCGGTGAATCCGCCCGCATGCGTGGCGCTCATGCCGATCCATCTTGCCGAATGTTGACCCGAAGGCTGTGCGGCACCGTCTGGGCCGCATCCAGGCAATGTGCATCGGCACGCGGGCGCGGATGAGCGGTGGGCCGTCCCGCTGAGCGCACGCAGCGCCGGAGGCCATGTTGCATGGGCGGGGAGCGTGTGTTAGATACACCGCGCTTTTCCGGGCGCTCGCGCGCGGCGGGTTCGGTCTTTGTAAAACCTCCGGGAGAGCGCGTCATTCAGGCATCCCACGGCGACCCTAATCTCTCGTCCAGGGAAAACGAGGACCGATCCCACGTGGCATCCGAAGCAAGAGGCGTATCCGGGCTGGCTGAGCGCTACGGCGTGGCGCTGTTCGATCTCGCCGACGAGCGCAAGGAGCTCGACGCCGTTGCCCGCGACCTTCAGGCGTTGCGCGCGCTGCTGCGCGACAGCGCCGATCTGCGCCGCCTGATCCGCAGCCCGGTACTGTCGCGCGCGGACCAGGGCAAGGCTATCATTGCCATCGCGCAGCAGGCGGGGCTCTCGTCCTTGACCCGCAACTTCCTCGGGCTCCTGGCGCAGAACCGGCGCCTCTTCGCGTTGCCCGACGTGATCGAGAGCTTCTTGAACCGGCTGGCCGAGCGGCGCGGAGAGGTCACCGCGCAGGTGCTGTCGGCGCAGGATCTCTCGCCGGCGCAGCGCGCCGCGATTGACGAGCAGCTGCGCAAGGCGATCGGCCGCAAGGTGGCCATCGATGTTCAGGTCGATCCGAGCCTGCTCGGCGGCCTCGTTGTCAAAGTGGGCTCGCGCATGATCGACGGGTCGCTCAAGAGCAAGCTGCACCGGCTGCAGCTCGCCATGAAGGGGGTTCAGTGATGGAAATCCGCGCGGCGGAAATCTCCGCCATCCTCAAGCAGCAGATCGCCAATTTCGGCACCGAGGCCGATGTTGCCGAGGTCGGCCAGGTGCTGTCGGTGGGTGACGGCATCGCCCGCATCTACGGTCTCGACAAGGTGCAGGCCGGCGAGATGGTCGAGTTCCCGAACGGCGTCCGAGGCATGGCGCTCAATCTCGAGAGCGACAATGTCGGCGTTGTCATCTTCGGCGACGACAGCGGCATCCGCGAAGGCGACACGGTGAAGCGCACCGGCGCCATCGTCGACGTGCCGGTGGGTCGCGGACTCTTGGGCCGCGTCGTCGATGCGCTCGGCAATCCCATCGATGGCAAGGGCCCGCTCAAGGACGTGAAGCGCTCCCGCGTCGAGGTGAAGGCGCCCGGCATCATTCCGCGCCGCTCGGTGCATGAGCCGGTGCAGACCGGGCTGAAGGCGATCGACGCCCTGGTGCCGATCGGCCGCGGCCAGCGCGAGCTCATCATCGGCGACCGCCAGACCGGCAAGACCGCCGTCGCCATCGACGCCTTCATCAACCAGAAGACGATCAACGCCTCGGGCGACGAGTCGCGGAAGCTCTACTGCGTCTATGTCGCCGTCGGCCAGAAGCGGTCGACCGTGGCGCAGATCGTCAAGACGCTGCAGGATTACGGCGCGCTCGACTACTCGATCGTCGTCGCCGCGACCGCGTCGGAGCCGGCGCCGCTGCAGTTCCTTGCCCCGTACGCCGGCTGCGCCATGGGCGAATTCTTCCGCGACAACGGCATGCACGCGGTGATCGTCTATGACGATCTTTCCAAGCAGGCTGTCGCCTACCGCCAGATGTCGCTGCTGCTGCGGCGCCCGCCGGGCCGCGAGGCCTATCCCGGCGACGTCTTCTATCTCCATTCGCGGCTGCTGGAGCGCGCCGCGAAGCTGAACGAAGCGCATGGCTCGGGCTCGCTCACCGCGCTGCCGGTGATCGAGACGCAGGCGGGCGACGTCTCCGCCTACATCCCGACCAACGTCATCTCCATCACCGACGGACAGATCTTCCTCGAGACCGACCTCTTCTACCGCGGCATCCGTCCGGCCATCAATGTCGGCCTTTCGGTGAGCCGCGTCGGCTCCGCGGCGCAGATCAAGGCGATGAAGCAGGTCGCCGGCCGCATCAAGCTTGAGCTCGCACAGTACCGCGAGATGGCATCCTTCGCGCAGTTCGCCTCCGACCTCGACGCGTCGACGCAGCGGCTGCTGGCGCGCGGCGCGCGCCTGACCGAGCTGCTGAAGCAGCCGCAATTCTCACCCATGCCGGTCGAGGAGCAGGTGGTGTCGATCTTCGCGGGAACGAGAGGGTATCTCGACAAGATCGACGTGGCACAGGTGACGCGCTTCGAGGCGGCCATGCTGAGCGAGCTGCGCGGGCGCAAGCCGCAGATTCTCGAGGCGATCCGCAGCAAGCGCGAGCTTTCTCCCGATATCGAGAAGGACCTCACCGCCTTCCTCGACGGCTTCGCGAAGACCTTCGCCTGAGATCGAGCGGAGCGTCGCCATGGCCACTCTCAAGGAATTGCGGGTTCGCATCCGCAGCGTGCGCTCGACGCAGAAGATCACCTCGGCGATGAAGGTGGTGGCCGCCTCGCGCCTGCGCCGCGCCCAGGAACAGGCGGAGGCAGCGCGGCCCTATGCGACGCGCATGGAGCGCATGCTCGCCTCGCTCGCCGCGAACCTGCGCGGACAGGCGAACGCGCCGGCCCTCCTGGCCGGCACCGGCAGCGACGGGGTGCATCTCCTGGTCGTCGCCACCTCGGATCGCGGCCTCGCCGGCGGCTTCAACGCGTCGATCCTGCGCGAGGCGCGCCGCACCATCCGCCAGCTGCAAAGCGCCGGCAAGACGGTGAAGGTGGTCACCATAGGCCGCAAGGGACGCGACGGGCTGCGGCGCGACTACGGCCGCCTCCTGGTCCAGAGCATGACCGATGTCGGGCGGCCTAAGCTCACCTTCGAATCGGCGCGGGGCATCGCCGACCGGCTGTTCGCCATGTTAGAGGCCGGCGAGTTCGATGTCTGCACCATCATCTTCAATCGCTTCCGCTCGGCGATCAGCCAGATCGTCACCAAGCAGCAGCTCATCCCATTCGCGCCGCCGGCAGGGCAGGAGAACGCCGCGATGGCGAGCGGTGCGATCTATGAGTTCGAGCCGGAGGAGGCGGAGATCCTGGGCGACCTCTTGCCGCGCAACCTCGCCGTGCAGATCTTCACGGCGCTGCTCGAGAGCGCGGCGAGCGAGCAGGGCGCGCGCATGACGGCGATGGACAACGCCACCCGCAACGCCGGCGAAATGATCGAGCAGCTCAGCATCACCTACAACCGCTCGCGCCAGGCGGCCATCACCAAGGAGCTGATCGAGATCATCTCCGGTGCCGAAGCGCTTTGAGTGCGGGCTAAGCAAAAAGTAAGGGACGAAAGACCATGGCAAGGAACAATGTCGGCACCATCTCGCAGGTCATCGGCGCCGTCGTCGACGTGAAGTTCGACGGCGACCTGCCCGCGATCCTCAACGCGCTGCATGCGCAGAACCAGGGCAAGACGCTCGTGCTCGAGGTGGCGCAGCATCTGGGCGAGAACACCGTGCGCACCATCGCCATGGACACGACGGACGGCCTGGTGCGCGGCGCCGAGGTCGTCGATACCGGCGGGCCGATCACCATGCCCGTCGGCCCCGAGACCTTGGGCCGCATCCTCAACGTCATCGGCGATCCCGTCGACGAGCGCGGCCCGGTCAAGACGAAGCAGCGTTCGCCCATCCACAAGCCGGCGCCGGAATTCATCGACCAGTCGACCGAGGCCGAGATCCTCATCACCGGGATCAAGGTCGTCGACCTGCTGGCGCCTTACGCGCGCGGCGGCAAGATCGGGCTCTTCGGCGGCGCCGGGGTCGGCAAGACCGTTATCATCATGGAGCTCATCAACAACATCGCCAAGAAGCACGGCGGCTATTCGGTCTTCGCCGGCGTCGGTGAGCGCACGCGCGAGGGCAACGACCTCTATCACGAGATGATCGAGTCCGGCGTGATCAAAGTCGCCGGGCCCGGCTCCAAGGCGGCGCTCGTCTACGGCCAGCTGAACGCGCCGCCTGGCGCGCGCGCGCGGGTCGGCCTCTCCGGACTCACCGTCGCCGAGTATTTCCGCGACGAGGAGGGCCAGGACGTGCTGTTCTTCGTCGACAACATCTTCCGCTTCACGCAGGCGGGATCGGAAGTGTCGGCGCTCCTGGGCCGCATCCCCAGCGCCGTCGGCTACCAGCCGACTCTCGCCACCGACACGGGCGCGCTGCAGGAGCGCATCACCACCACCAAGAAGGGCTCGATCACCTCGGTGCAGGCGATCTACGTGCCCGCCGACGACCTGACCGATCCGGCGCCGGCGACATCCTTCGCCCACCTCGACGCCACCACCGTGCTGTCGCGCCAGATCGCCGAGCTCGGCATCTACCCCGCCGTCGACCCACTCGACTCGACCTCGCGCATGCTCGACCCGCGCATCGTCGGCGAGGAGCATTACCGCGTAGCGCGCGACGTGCAGCGCGTGCTGCAGACCTACAAGTCGCTCCAGGACATCATCGCCATTCTCGGCATGGATGAGCTTTCGGAAGAGGACAAGCTCGTCGTCGCCCGCGCGCGCAAGATCCAGCGCTTCCTGTCGCAGCCCTTCTATGTCGCCGAGGTCTTCACCGGCACACCGGGCGTGTTCGTCGACCTCGAGGACACCATCAAGGGCTTCAAGGGCATCGTCGCCGGCGAGTATGACGACCTGCCGGAGAGCGCTTTCTACATGGTGGGCACCATCGAGGAGGCGGTCGCCAAGGCGCGCAAGATGGCGGCCGAAGCGGCTTGATCGCAATGGCGGAGAAGCTGCAATTCGAGCTCGTCTCGCCGGAGAAACTGCTGCTCTCCGAAGCGGTAGCGATGGTCGTGGTGCCGGGCGGCGAAGGAAATTTCGGCGTACTGCCCGGCCATTCGCTGCTGATCTCGACGGTGCGGCCCGGCGTCATCGACGTCTATAGCGACGAGCAGACGCGGATCAGCGAGCGCATCTTCGTCACCGGCGGTTTTGCCGAAGTGACGCCGGAGCGCTGCACCGTGCTCGCCGACGAGGCGGTGCCGCTCTCCTCGCTCGACCGCACCGAGCTGGAGCAACAGGCACGCGCCGTTAGCAGCACGGTGGCGAGCCTCCGGGACCAGAGCGCGCGGGCCCAAGGCGCCGAGCGCGACCAAGTGCTCGCCGACCTGCGCGCGGCCGAGCGCGTGCTGGCCGTGGTCGACGCAAAGCTTGCCGCGCTCGAGATCGAAAGCGGCCGCCCCCGGATCGAGTCGGAGCCCTGAGGGCCGGCGCCGTCGGGTCAGTGGATGGTATCGCTGTCTCTTGGCTTGATCCTGACGAGTTCGTGCACGGCATCGTCGATCATCAGCCAGGAGGCGATGTGATGCTCGTCGGCGAGCGCTCGCCGCATGGCCATGATGCGTGCGTGCACCGCCAGAGGCGCCTCCCTGCCGTGCCGGGCGACGAGCCACGCCGCCATCATCCAAATGCCGCGGTTCATGCTTAGAGCCTAGGTCGAATCCCTTTTCGATTCGTGAACCTGCGCGTCAGGGCTCTGCGGCATTTAGAGAAAAGTTTGGCAATCGGACGGTTTTGCAGGAGCGGCGTCCGGTCTGTATATTTCGCCGGCAAGGCGGCAGCCTGGCAGAGAGCGGAGCGCATGGCCTCCTGGACGCTCGACGACATTCCGTGGGACCGGTTCGACCCGGCGCAGGTCGATGCCGAGATCCTGCGCCTCGTCAAGGCGGCGAGCCTGGTCGAGCAGAACGGCGCCGACTACGCTCGTTATCTCTGCGGCGTCTTCCATGACGATGCCGAATTCCAAGAGGCGGCGCGGCGCTGGGGGACGGAAGAGACACAGCACGGCCAGGCGCTCGGGCGCTGGGCCATGCTCGCCGATCCGCAGTTCGACCATGCCGCCGCGGTGGCGCGGTTCACCGCCGGGTTCCGCGTCGATCTCGATGCATCCACCTCGGTGCGCGGCTCGCGTGCCAGCGAACTCGTCGCCCGCTGCATCGTCGAGACCGGCACCAGCTCCTATTACACGGCCCTGGCCGAAGCGACCGGGGAGCCGGTGCTGCGGGAAATCTGCAAGCGCATCGCCGGCGACGAGCTGCGCCACTACAAGCTCTTCTATACGCACATGCAGCGGCATCTCGAGGCCGAGCGCATCGGCTTCTGGCGCCGGCTCCGGGTCGCCGCCGGCCGCGTCGCCGAAGCGGAGGACGACGAGCTCGCCTACGCCTATTATGCCGCCAATGAGGTCGCCGCGCCCTACGACCGGCGCCGCTTCGCCGCGGCCTATGCGCGCCGCGCCTACGCCGTCTATCGCCGGCACCACGTGGAGCGCGGCATCGCCATGATCTTCAAGGCCGTTGGCCTGAAGCCGCATGGCCGGCTCAACCTGTGGGCCGCGCGCCTCGCCTGGTGGGGCATGTGCCGCCGCGCCGGGCGGCTCGAGCGGATCGCCGCCTGACCCTCACTCCGGCTCCGGCCGGCGCTCGAAGAGCCGGAGCCCGCCAGCGGCCGCCTTGAGTTCGTACGCGGTCCAGGCCTGGGCAAAGACCGGGGACGCCGCAAGCTCGCGCAGGTAGTCGATCTGCGCAC
>DASVOY010000600.1:0-2388 GCA_036383115.1 Allostellaceae bacterium | reverse complement strand
CGCGAGATCAGCTGCGTCTATCACAACTGGACCTATGACCTCAAAGGCAACCTCACCGGCGTCGCCTTCCGGCGCGGCATCAACCGCAAGGGCGGCATGCCGCCGGAGTTCGAGCTCGGCGACCACAAGCTCCGGGCGTTGCGCGTCGAGAGCTTCGCCGGCATCGTCTTCGGCACCTTCTCTCCGGACACGCCCCCGGTCGAGGCGTATCTCGGGCCCGAGATCGCCGCGCGCATCCGGCGCGTCCTGCACAAGCCGATCAAGCTGCTCGGCTACAACACCCAGGTCCTGCCCAACAACTGGAAGCTCTATGTCGAGAACGTGAAGGACTCCTATCACGCCAGCCTGCTGCATCTCTTCTTCACCACGTTCCGCCTGAACCGGTTGTCGCAGGAGGGCGGCATCATCGTCGACGAGACCGGCGGGCATCATGTCAGCTATTCCAAGATGGCGACCGACCGGAAGAGCGCCGAATACGACGGCGCCACCTTGCGCGCCAAGCGCGAGGATTATCGCCTCGCCGATCCCTCGATGCTCGAAGGCCGCGACGAGTTCGGCGACGGCGTCAGCCTGCAGATCCTCTCGGTCTTTCCCGCCTTCATCGTGCAGCAGATCCAGAACTGCCTCGCCGTCCGCCAGGTCCTGCCGAAAGGCGTCGGCGAGACCGAGCTGCTCTGGACCTATTTCGGCTTCGAGGACGATGATGATGAAATGCGGCTCATGCGCCTGAAGCAGGCGAACCTCGTCGGCCCGGGCGGTTATATCTCGATGGAGGACGGCGCCGTCGGCGGCTTCATCCAGCGCGCCATCGCCGGCGCCGGCGATGATTGCTCGGTGGTGCAGATGGGCGGCAGCGAGGCGGTGTCGCAGGACACGCGCGCCACCGAATCCTCGGTGCGCGGCTTCTGGAAGGCCTACCGCGCGCATATGGGGCTCTGATGACCGCCGACATCGCCACCCAATTCGCGGTCGAGCGGCTGCTCGCGCGCTATGTCGCCAGCATCGACGAGGACCGGCTCGAGGAGTGGCCGGGCTATTTCGTCGAGAATTGCCGCTACCAGATCATCTCGAGCGAGAATTACGAGAAGGGCCTGCCGATCGGGGTCTTCTTCGCGGATTCGCGCGGCATGCTCAGGGATCGCGTCTCGGCGCTGCGCGAGGCCAATGTCTACGAGGCGCAGCGCTACCGCCACATCGTCTCCTCGACCCTGATCCTGAGCAGCGAAGAGGGCGTCGTCACGGCGCGCTCGAACTACCTGGTGGCGCGCATCATGCACAACGGCGCGATGACGCTGTTCAGCGCCGGCCGCTATCTCGACCGCATCAGGCTCGGCGGGCCGGAGCCGCTCTTCGAGGAGAAGCTGGTGGTCTTCGACAACCAGCGCGTCGACACGCTCCTCGCGATCCCGCTCTGACAAGGAAATGCCATGACGCCGGCTTCTCGAATGCTGCGCCTGCTCGTTGTGCTGTTCGCCATGGCCCCGATGACGGACGCCGCGCGGGCGGAAGACACGATCAAGATCGGCCTGCTGCTGCCCTTCTCCGGGCCCTTCGCCGATTACGGCGTGCAGATCGGCCACGGCGTCGATCTCTACATGAAGCAGCATGGCGACACCGTCGCCGGCAAGAGGATCGAGATCATCCGCCGCGACACGACGGGTGTGGCGCCCGATCTGGCGAAGCGTCTGGCGCGCGAGCTGGTGACGCGCGACAAGGTGGATTTCCTCGCCGGCTTCGGCCTGACGCCCAACACGCTGGCGGTCGGGCCGATCGGCACCGAGGCGAAGAAGCCGATGGTGATCATGAACGCTGCGACCTCTGTGATCACCGAGAAGTCGCCCTATTTCGTCCGCTTCTCCTTCACGCTCTCGCAGATCGTCTCGCCGCTCGGCGCGTGGGCGGCGAAGAATGGCATCAAGCGCGTCTATGTCGCGGTCGCCGATTATGCGCCGGGCCTGGAGGCCGAAGCGGCCTTCGCCAAGGCCTTCACCGCCGCCGGCGGCGAGGTCGTCGGCACGGTGCGCATCCCGATCAACAATCTGGAGTTCGCCGCCTATGTCCAGCGCATCAAGGACGCGGCGCCGCAGGGCGTGTTCCTGTTCGTGCCCTCGGGCGAGCAGCCCATCGCCTTCATGAAATCCTATATCGACCTCGGCCTCAGGGATGCCGGTGTCACGCTCCTGGGCGGCACCGAGATCATCGACGAGACGGTGATCGACATGCTCGGCGAGAAGACGCTGGGCGCCATCAGCGCGCAGAATTATTCTTACGCGCATCCGAGCCCGGAGAACCGGCGATACCTGGCCGCCTGGCAGGCCGCCTTCGGGCCGCGCCCGCGGCCCAACTTCATGTCGGTCGCGGGTTATGATGGCATGGCCGCTATCTACC
>DASVOY010000599.1:0-1511 GCA_036383115.1 Allostellaceae bacterium | reverse complement strand
GTGTTGCAGAGCGAGGTCGCGGAGACATGTCGATGGCGGAAGAGACACATCGGTCGCGGCTCGGGCGCGGTCTCGCGGCGCTGATCGGCGACGCCGGCACCGCCCCGCCGGCGAATGAGCCGGCGCGCGGCCACCGCCGGGTGCCGGTCGCGTTCCTCAAGCCGAACCCGCGCAATCCACGCCGGCATTTTTCCGATGCCGAGCTCGCCGAGCTGGCAACCTCGATCCGCGAGCGCGGCATCATCCAGCCGATCCTGGTGCGCACCGCGCGCGGCGCCGCCGACCAGTACGAGATCATTGCCGGCGAGCGGCGCTGGCGCGCGGCGCAGCGCGCCGGCCTGCACGACGTGCCGATCATCCTGCACGAGGCGAGCGACTCCGAGGCGCTCGAGCTCGCGATCATCGAGAACGTGCAGCGCGCCGATCTCAATCCGCTCGAGGAGGCGATGGGCTATCAGGCGCTCGCCGACGAGTACAAGTACAGCCAGGACGAGATCGCCAAGACCGTCGGCAAGAGCCGCAGCCATGTGGCGAACACGGTGCGCCTGCTGAAGCTGCCCGAGAGCGTGAAGGTCTACATCAACGCCGGCAAGCTCTCGGCCGGACATGCGCGCGCGCTCATCGGCATGCCCGATCCGGAGCGCACCGCGCGCGAGATCGTCGAGCGCGGCCTCAACGTGCGCGACGTCGAATCGCTGGCGCAGCAGCGCGCGAGCGAGGCCGGCAAGCCGAAGCAGACCCGGCCGCGCAAGGCCAAGGACGTCGACACGCTCGCGGTCGAGAAGCGGCTGTCGGACGCGCTCGGGATGACGGTGACGATCGAAACGCGCGGCGACGGCGGCGTGGTGCAGATCAAGTACCGCGATCTCGATCAGCTCGACGACGTGATCCGCCGGTTGGAGCGCGGCTGAGGTTGCATCGGTGGGTCATTCCGGAAACCGCGCGCAGCGCGGTTATCCGGAATCCAGCCCCGTTTAGCGCATTGCTGGATTCCGGGTTCGCGGGCTTCGCCCGCGCCCCGGAATGAAGATGCGTGCTCACCCTTCCCGTCGTCGCGCCATCTCGGTCGCCGCCATGAGAGCGCGGTGCGCGATCGCGTCGGCCAGGGCAGGGCGCTGGCGCGTGTCGAGCGAGGCCTCGGCGAGGCGCCCCATCATCCGTTCCAGCCGACCGGCGGTCCACAGCGACAGCGCCTTCTCGATCAGCGGCTTGCGGCGGAAATGCAGTCCCGGCATGGCGCCGCCCATGGCGCTCTCGATGCTCGCGCCTTCGTCGATCGCCAAGCGGGCGCGATGCAGCTGCGCGACCTGGCGCAGCGCGGCGGAGACGATCACGCCCGGATAAGTGCCGGCGGCGCGCGTTTTCGCGAGCTGCGTCTCGACCTCGGCGGCGCGCCCCGCGAAGGCCGCATCGACAGCGCCGTCGAGCGCGAGCGATGACGCATCGGCGACGACGGCCAGGACGTCGTCGATCTCGACCGCCGCCTTGCCGTGCGCATAGAGCGCGAGCTT
>DASVOY010000598.1:0-1547 GCA_036383115.1 Allostellaceae bacterium | reverse complement strand
TGCGAGAAGCAGCACCGGCAGATCGAGGATGCGCTCCACAAGCAGAACGAGGACATCGCCAAGCTCCAGGCGAAGCTCGCCGACGCGAAGACGCGCGAGAGGGCGATCGTGGCGCGGCAGAAGACGGCGGCGGCACGGCTGAAGGTCCGCACCCGCCTCTACGACGAGCGCATCACCGACGCCTTCGCCCGCTTCGAGCAGGTCGAGCGCGCGCTCGATGAGATGGAGGGCAAGGTCGAGGTGTTTGATCTCGGGCGCAAGAAGGCGCTGGGCGAGGAGCTCGCCGGACTCGAGGCCGAGGATGGCGTCGAGGAGGAATTGAAGGCGCTCAAGGAGCGGCTCGGCAACCGGACTCCGCCGCAAGCGCCGAGTAAGAGGCCGGCATGATCACGGGTGGCGTGTTGCTCGTCCTGGGCGTCATCTTCCTCGTCATCGTCGCGCCGATCTGGATCGCCGCGCATTACATCACGCGCTGGCGCGCGGCCCGGCGGCTGTCGAGCGAGGACGAGAAGGCGCTGGCCGAGATCTGGCAGAGCGCGCGCCGCATGGAGGCGCGCATCGAGGCGCTCGAACGCGTGCTCGATTCCGAGGCGCCCGGCTGGCGCATGCGCGCAGGAGGCTGAAGACATGGCGTGGACCAACAGCAGCAGCAGCGGCAACCCTTTCCGGCTCTATCGCGACACCGATCGCGGCATCCTCGCCGGCGTCTGCGCGGGGATCGCCGACTATGTCGGCGTGGAGCCGATCGCGGTCCGGCTCGCGACCGTGCTCGGCCTCTTCTTCTTTTTCCCGGTCACGGTCATCGCTTACATCGCGCTCGCCATGATGCTTCGGCCGAAGCCCCCGATGCTCTATGGCAGCCGCGACGAGGAGGCGTTCTGGCGCGGCGTCAGCACGGCGCCCGACGACGCGCTCCAGTCCTTGAAGCGCAAGTTCCGCGACCTCGAGGACCGGCTCGGCCAGATGGAAACGCAGGTCACCTCCGGCGATCTCGACCTGCACCGCAAGTTCCGCGACCTCGACCGCTGACCCCGGGAGGAGGACGACATGCCCGTCACCAGCCTTCTCCTCAATCTGCTGTGGATCGACGTCGGCGGCTGGTGGATGGCGGTCGCCGGGGCGATCGCCGCGCTCATCATGGCGCTCACTATCATCGGCCTGCCCTGGGCCCGCGCCGCCTTCAACATCGCGCTCTACACCCTGCTGCCCTTCGGGCAGAAGGCGGTGTCGCGCGCCGAATACACCGGCCGCGACGATCTCGGCACGGGTCCGCTCGGCGTGCTCGGCAATCTCATCTGGCTGGTGCTCGCCGGCTGGTGGCTGGCGCTCGGCCACCTGGTCACGGCGGCGCTGCTCGCCATCACCATCATCGGCCTGCCCTTCGCCTGGGCGCATGTGAAGCTCGCCGGACTGGCGCTCTGGCCGATCGGCAAGATGATCGTGCCGATCGACGAAGCCGAGCGCCGCGGGCGATACCGCAGGTACATGGCTTAGAGACAACCTCCATAAGCACCGCGAGTTGAAGCCGCTGCCATCTCGCAGAGGGC
>DASVOY010000597.1:0-4093 GCA_036383115.1 Allostellaceae bacterium | reverse complement strand
CCAAAAGCTCTGCCGCCTGATGGGGGGTGAGATCACGGCCCGGAGCGAGCTCGGCCGCGGCTCCTGCTTCACCATCCACCTGCCGGCGTCGATCAGCGTCGGCGAGCCCGCGACCGGCGCCGGCCGGATGCCGGCCAGCGTAGGGGCGGCATAAGGCCGGCCCCCCCCAGCCCGATTCGCAGCGCAGCCATCCCCTGGGGCAGGCTCCTGGGTGTAGCGAGCTCGTCAAGTTGACCGGTGTTCGTAGCTCGTGAGTTGGCCGCTTCGTTCTCGCTTTGGTTCGGGGGCATGCCCCCGAACCAAAGCGGCCGTCGTGGAAGCGTGTCACGCGGCTTTTCGCTTGTGCTCGATCAAGGTACCGGTCGCGTCATAGTCGGCGAGGCGGTTTGGGCCGAGAAAGACCGCGAGGCTGCCGTCCGGGTACTCGTGCACACGCACGGTGGCCTTGACGAAGTGCGGTCGCAGCGGGCTCGGCGGGATTTGCAGGCGAAGCGTCCGCCATTTGACGGTATTGTCGTTGCCGACCTGACGGCTCTCCTGGATGCAGAGGATCTCGCGCCAGGCGCCGGCGGTATCGGCCACGAAGGCGGAGCCGGCCTGCTCGGCGGCGACGGCGAACTGCGCATTGTGGGCGGGAATGTAGACCTCGGCGAGCCAGCGGTTGGCGGCGTCAATGCCGGCGATCCCGGCGAGTTTGAGCTCCTTCGGCAGGCGATCCTGCAAGGTGCGGAAGGCCCGCTCCGAGCGGCCGCGCGCCTCGGGCGAGTATGCTGGGATGTGCTCGGCGCCGAGCTGGGCGAGCGCGCGGCCGACCTGAGTGAGAGCCGCCTTGGCGACCGGCGCACCCGCCTGGGGCGTGTGGAAGTAGTGGCTGCCGCGGTCGCTGTAGAGCGCGCAGAACAGACCGTGCCGAGCGACCACCTCGCCGAGCCCGCGGAAGCTCGAGGATGTCCCTTCCTCCTCAACCAGGAAGGCCGAGTAGATGGCGCTCGTCGCATCGTCGAGCGTCACCACCAGATCGTACTGCCGCGCGTCGCCCGGCAGCCAAGCATGCCGCGAGGCATCCTGGTGCAGCATCATGCCCACCATCGGCCGGCGCGGCCGCTTCTTGCGATGCGCCGATCGCTTCACCGCCGGCTTCACCAGGCCGCTGCGGTGCAGGTGCAGCTTGGTCACCGTGTAGCCCAGCTTGTAGCCATGCCGCTTCACCAGCTGCTCGTGGAAGTGCTTCACCGTGAAGTCCGCATAGCTGCCCTTGTAGAGGTCCAGCATCGCCGCGATCTCCGCCACACCGGCACGCCGCGCGGACGGCTTGCCGAGCCGGCGGTCCGACAACCCCGAAGGCCCTTCCTCGCGCAGCCGATCGCGCCAGCGCCGGAATGACCGTTCGCTGATCCCCAGCATCGCCGCCGCCTCCATCTGGCTCAGTTCGCCCCGCTCATGCCGGCCGAGCAATCCCTCAAACCGCATCTGTCGAACTCCCTCGTGAATGTGCGTCCGGTCCATCCCCGCCCCCTCGCTGGAGCAGTTCTAAAACCGGACAGATCACGAGCTACAAATTCCGGACAGATCACGAGCTAGCCACACGGCGTCACCATCGCCGATTGCCGGTGTCGGGCCGAGCCGTTAGAATCGCCTTCTCCCGTCCGCGCGGCACAACCTATGACCCAAGCTCATTCCGGCATATCCGAGACCGCGGGCCGGCACCCCCCGCCCGTGGATACGATGCTCGCGCGGGCCATCGCGCTGCACCGCTCCGGCAAGCTGCGCGAGGCCGAGCCGCTCTACGCGGCGGTGCTGGCGGCCGAGCCCGATCATCCCGACGCGCTCCATTTCCTCGGCGTGCTCAGGCACGCCCAGGGGGCCAGCGACGAAGCTGCCGCCCTCATCCGCCGCTCGCTCGCGCTCGCGCCCGGCAACCCGGACGCCCAGAACAATCTCGGCAACGTGCTGCTCGAGACCGGCCAGAGCGCCGAGGCGATCGCGGCCTATCGCCGCGTGGTCGAGCTTCGCCCCGACGCCGCCGAGGCCCACCACAACCTGGGCGTTGCGCTCAGGGCGCTCGGACAGGTGGCGGCGGCCGAGGCGGCGATCGAGCACGCGATCGCGCTCGATCCGCGCCAGGCCGTGTTTCACTACAGCCTGGCCATGTTGTGGCTCCGGTCCGGCCGGCCCCAGAACGCCATTCCCATCCTGCAGGTCGTGCTGGCGCTCGACCCGAACTTCTCCCCGGCCCATGTGGCGCATATCCGCGCGATACGCCTGAGCGGCGCGGCACCGGCCGCCGCGCTCGCGGCGCTCGACGCATGGCTCGAGCGCGAGCCGGACAATGCGGTGGCCCGCCATATGCGTGCCGCCTATTCCGGCGAGGCCGTCCCGGCGCGCGCGTCCGACGGCTATGTGCGGTCGCTCTTCGTCAACTACGCCGCCACCTTCGATGCGCATCTCGATCGCCTCGGCTACCGCGCGCCGCAGCTGTTGCATACAGCGATCGCGGGCGTGCTCGGCGAGCCCAGGCGCTTGCTCGACGTGCTCGATGCCGGCTGCGGCACCGGCCTGTGCGGGCCGCTGCTGCGCCCCTTCGCCCGTCGCCTCGCCGGCGTCGACCTGGTCGAAGCCATGGTCGCCAAGGCGCGCGAGCGCGACAACTACGACGAGCTCACGGTGGGCGAGCTCACCGCCTTCCTGGCGGCGCGCAGCCAAGCCTACGACCTCATCGTCTCGGCCGACACCCTGGTCTATTTCGGCGACCTCTCGGCAGTGGCGAGCGCCGCTTCCGGCGCCCTGCATCCGGGCGGCGTCCTTGCGTTCTCGCTGGAGCGGCGCGACACGGAAGACCTCGCGCGCGGCTACCGCCTCGAGGAGCACGGCCGCTATTCCCACACCGCCGATTATGTCCGCTGCGTGGTCGAAGAGGCCGGCCTCGCCATTCTCACCCTCGAGCATGCCGTGCCCCGCAATGAGGGCGGCGCCCCCGTCGCCGGGCTGGTCGTCGTCGCCCGCAAGCCTGCCGACGCCGCTCACTCGAAGGCGTAGCGGAAATCGCCCTCGCCGACGCTGATGTGGACACGGTCGATCGGCTTCGCCTCCATGGTGCGGGCGAGGAACTCGCGGCTGATCGTCGGCAGCACGGTGTTGGTGAGGATCGCGTCGATCATGCGGCCGCCGCTCTCGAGCTCGGTGCAGCGCTCCGCGATCACCTTCACCACGTCGTCGTCATAGGTGAAGGGGATCTTGTGCGTGCCCTTGACGCGCTTCTCGATGCGCCCGAGCTGCAGGCGGATGATGCTCGCCAGCACGTCGTCGCTGAGCGGGTAATAGGGGATGGTGACGATGCGGCCGAGGAGCGCCGGCGGGAACACCTTGAGCAAGGGCTCGCGCAGCGATTTCGCCAGGCCCTCGGGATCCGGCATCAGCTCCGGATCCTTGCACATGTTGACGATGAGGTCGGTGCCGACATTCGAAGTCAGCAGGATGAGGGTGTTCTTGAAGTCGATGAGCCTGCCTTCGCCGTCCTCCATCTGCCCCTTGTCGAAGACCTGGAAAAAGATTTCGTGCACGTCGGGATGCGCCTTCTCGACCTCGTCGAGGAGCACGACGCTGTAGGGCTTGCGCCGCACCGCCTCGGTGAGCACGCCGCCCTCGCCGTAGCCGACATAGCCCGGTGGCGAGCCTTTCAAGGTCGAGACGGTGTGCGCCTCCTGGAACTCGCTCATGTTAATGGTGACGACATTCTGCTCGCCGCCATAGAGCGCCTCGGCAAGCGCCAGCGCCGTCTCGGTCTTGCCGACGCCGGAGGGGCCGCACAGCATGAAGACGCCGATCGGCTTGTTGGGGTTGTCGAGCCCGGCGCGCGAGGTCTGGACGCGCTTGACGATCATCTCGAGTCCGTGGCGCTGGCCGACAACGCGCCGGCTCAGCGTGTCGGCGAGGTTGAGCACGGTCTCGATCTCGTTCTTCACCATGCGGCCGACCGGGATACCAGTCCAGTCGCCGACCACCGAGGCCACCGCCTGCGCCTCGACGCTCGGCAGGATCGGGGGCGTCTCGCCCTGGAGTTCGGCAAGCCGCGCCTGGGCTTCGTGCAGCTTGG
>DASVOY010000596.1:0-3928 GCA_036383115.1 Allostellaceae bacterium | reverse complement strand
CTCCGACGTGCGGCTCCAGAGCGGCGCCTGCTCCACGCTCTTGTCCGGGAAGCCTTCGCCCTTCACCCAGGTCAGCTCGCCCGGCAACTTGACGATGGTCATCGCCGGATCGGGAGCGGCCGCGGCGGCGCCCGGGAGCGCCATCGGCAAGGCGGCGAGCAGCGGCGCGATCAGCAGGTCGCGCCGGGTGGTCATAAGCGATTCCATCAGCGTCCTCCCTCGGTTGATCAGGTCTCGTCCGGGCGCGCGCGGCGCAGCCGCTTGGTCCGGCTGCGCACCGCCTTGCCGGCGAGGCGGCGCTCGCGGCTGGCCTTGGTCGGCCGCGTGGCCCGCCGGGATTTGGGCACAATGGCGGCGCGGCGAATGAGCTCGACCAGGCGCTCCAATGCGTCCGCGCGGTTGCGCTCGCGGGTGCGGAAGCGCTCGGCCGTGATCACCAGCACGCCGTCCTTGGTCATGCGCCGCCCGGCCAACGTTGCTAGGCGGCGGCGCACCGTGTCGTCGAGGGCGGGCGAGGCGCGCGCATCGAAGCGCAGCTGCACCGCGGTCGCCACTGTGTTGACGTTCTGGCCGCCCGGGCCGCCCGAGCGGATGAACTGCTCCTCGATCTCGCGCTCGTCGAGGGCGATCTGCGGGGTAACCCTGATCACGGGCCGCGCTCCCTACCGGGTCGCGGTCTTCACCGGCTGGATCCGGCTGCCGTCGGTCACCTCGTCGGGCACGTCGCGGGCGACGAGGTCGCCGGCCTGCAGCCCTTCCGTCACGGCGACAAGGCTGCCATCGGTCTGGCCGAGCTTCACTGCGCGGAATTGGACATGGCCGTCCTCGCTGACGGTGGCGACGAATGGCTCGGCGCCGCGCATCACCAGCGCGCCCACGGGGATCTGCGGGAAGCTCGGCACCGGCATGCGCAGCGTGACATAGGCGAAGCTGCCGGCGACGAGGAAATCCTTGCTGTTGTCGACATCGACCTCGACCAAAAGGGTGCGCGTGCGGGGATCGAGCTCGCCGGCGGTGCGGCTGACCTTGGCTTCGACACGCCGCTCGGGGCTGGCGGCGTCGACCACCTCGGCCGGGTCGCCGACATGGACGAGGGGCACGTCGCGCTGCTCGAGATAGACGCCAACGCGCAGCCGGCTGCCGTCGGTCACGGTGAGCACCGGCTGCGAGCTCGTCTGGTTGTTCTCGGCATTCTGCACGAGGGCGCCGGGATCGACGTAGCGCGCCGTCACCGTGCCGCCGAAAGGCGCGCGCAGGGTCTCGTAGGACTTGACCGTGGCGAGCTGCGCCACATTCGCTTCGGCCATGCGCGCGTCGGTCTGCGCCTGCTCGGCCTGCTGCGTCGACGTGTTGCCCCGCGCCAGCAGGTCGCGCGCACGCGCCGCGAGACGCCGCTTGTTCTCGAGGTCGTCGACCGCGCGCGCGTACTGGCTGTCGGTCTCCGCGGATTCGATCTCGGCGAGGATCTGGCCGGCCTCGACCTTGTCGCCCTTGTCCACGCGCACCGCCTTGAGGTAGCCGCCGACCTTGGAATAGAGCGTCGCGGTCTGATAGGGCCGGGCATCGCCCAAGAGCGTGATCTCGCGCTGGCGCGGCGTCTCGCCGACGGCGACGACCGGCACGCGCGGCCCGCGCTCGATATCGGCGAGCCGCGATTCCCGCGCTTGGGCGAGCTGATGGTCCCGGAGATACCAGAAGTAGACGACGGCGAACGCCGCGACGAGGAGCGCGCCGATGCTGAAGGCATAGAGTCGGAACGAGGCGGGCCGGCGATAGCTGGTCCTAGCCATGCGCGTCGCTCCCTGCGGCCTCGGCGGCGAATTGCTCGTCGAGCCGGTGCAGGTTGGGCGGCTTGCGGCGCAAGAGGGTGTAGGCGATCGGCACGATGAAGAGCGTGGCAAGGGTGGCGAAGAGCAGCCCGCCGATGACGGCGCGGCCGAGTGGCGCGTTCTGCTCGCCGGCCTCGCCCAGGCCCAGCGCCATCGGGATCATGCCGAGGATCATGGCGAGCGCAGTCATCAGGATGGGCCGGAGCCGCGTCTTCGCCGCCTGCACCACCGCCGCGCCGGCCGAGAGCCCTTCCTCCAGCCCGCGCAAATCGTTGGCGAAGCTCACCACGAGGATCGAGTTCGACACGGAGATGCCCACCGACATGATGGCGCCCATAAGCGATTCGACGTTGATGGTGGTGCCCGTCAGCGCCAGCATCCAGAGGATGCCGATGAGCGCGCCCGGCACCGCCATCATGATGATGAAGGGATCGATCCAGGACTGGAACAGGATCACCAGCAGCGCGTAGACCAGCACCACCGCCAGGATCAACCCGAGGCCGAGGCTGCGGAAGGACGCCTCCATCACCTCGTTCTGGCCGCGGATGTCGATGCGCACGGTGGCGGGGAGGTCCTTCTGCACTTCCGCCACCGCCGCCTTGATATCGCGCGCGACGCTGCCGAGGTCACGCCCGTCGACATTGGCCGCGACGTCGACGACGCGCTGCACGGTGTAGTGGTTCACCGATTCGTAGCTGGAGCGCGGATAGACGCGCGCGAGGTCGGCGAGCCGCGTCACCGGCGCCGCCGGACGTGCCGCCGGGTTCGCCGGCGTCGCCGCCGCGACCATGCCCTGCGGCTGGCCGACGGCGATGCCCATGACATCGTCGATCGAATTCACCGCCTCGATCGGCATCTGCACCGCCACCGTGTAGTTGACGCCATTCTGCGGGTTGAGGAAGAAGTTGGGCGCGACCAGCGCGCTCGACGCGAGCGACGTCAGGAGGTTGCTGGCGACGTCGCGCTGCGCCACGCCGAGCCGCGCCGCGCGCAGCCGGTCGACCTCGATCTGCAGCGCCGGGTAGTCCAGCACCTGCACAACATGGGCATCGGCCACGCCGGGGATCTTGTGGAGCGCCTGCAGCAGCTTCTGGCCGGTGGCGAAGGCGCGGGTGAAATTCGCATCCTGGATCTGGATGTCGATCGGGGCGGAGAGGCCGAAATTGAGCACCTGGCTGACGATGTCGGCGGTCTGGAAATAGAACTGCGTGCCGGGGAACGCGTCGGCGAGATCGCGGCGCATCGCCCGCATGTACTCGATCGACGGGCGGTGCGGCGTGTTGAGCGAGATCAGGATCTCCGCGTCCATGCCACCGACATTGTCGGTCGGCACGAAGGCGAGGTTGTAGAAGAGCGGCACGCCCTCCATGTCGTTGATGGTGCGCAGCTCCGCCGCGGGGATGATCTGGCGGATGCGGTCCTCGACCTTGAGCACGAGCTTTTCGGTCTCCTCGACGCGCAGGCCGGCGGGGGCGCGCGCGTGCAGCTTGATGATGCCGACATCGGCGATAGGGAAGAAATCGGTGCCGATCACCCGTCCGAGGGCGACGGTGAGCAGCAGCAGCGCGATGCCGCCGCCGAGGACGAAGAAGCGATGGTCGAGCGCGCCTTCGACGGCGCGGCCGTAGCCGCCGCGAAACCGGTCGAAGCCGCGCTCGATGGCGGCGCCGATGCCGTTCGCGCGCTTGTGGGCGTCATGCGCCTCGCCGACGAGCAGGTGGCGCGCCAAGGTCGGCACGATGGTGAAGGAGAGGATGTAGGAGGCGAGCATCGCCAGCACGACCGTGACCGCCAGCGGAATGAATAGATAGCGGGCGGGCCCATAGAGCAGCACCACCGGGAAGAAGACGATGCAGATGGCCAGCGTGGCCACGGTGAGCGGCTGGATGACCTCGCGCGTGCCGTCGAGGATGGCCACCGTGACCGGCTTGCCGAGGCTCTGGTTACGGTGGATGTTCTCGACAGTGACGGTGGCGTTGTCGACGAGGAGGCCGATGGCGAGCGCGAGTCCGCCGAGAGTCATCAGGTTGATGCTGTGCCCGGTGAGGAACAATCCCAGGATGCCGGCGAAGAGTGAGAGCGGGATCGAGAGCGAAACG
>DASVOY010000595.1:0-7992 GCA_036383115.1 Allostellaceae bacterium | reverse complement strand
CGACCAGGTGACGCCGGACGAGAAACCGGTCGCCATCACGCTCTTTCATGCAGGCCGCGAGGCCGCGGCGAATGGCGACCTCGACGAGGCGCTCCGGCAGTTCCGCGCCGGCGCCAAGATCCTGCGCGAGCGCCATCTGGGATTGCCCGAGAACCTGGTGGCGCCCTTCCTCGAGACCCTCTTCAAAGAATCCGAGCGCGATCCGGCCAAGGCGCCCGCCATCCACGCCGAGATGTTCGAGGCGGCGCAGCTCGTGCAGGGCAGCCTGACCGCGCAATACATCGCCAAGGCCGCCGCGCGCCTCGCCGCCGGCGATCAGCGGGTCAGCGTCGCGCTGCGCGAGCTCCAGGAAGCGGAGATCGCGCTCAAGACGCTGTTCGCCGAGCGCGACACCGAGGCGCAGAAGCCGGCATCGCTGCAGGACGGCAAGAAGCTGGCTCAGCTCGACGCGGCCATCGCGTCGGCGGAAGGGAAGCGCAACGCCTCGGAAGCCGCGGCGCAGGCTGCCGCCCCCGCCTATGGACAGCTGATCCAGGCGGAAGCCTCGACCAAGACGGTGACGGAGCTGCTGCTGAGCGGCGAAGGCTTCCTGTCGCTCGAGCTCGGGCAGAAATCGAGCTTCGGCTTCCTCATCACGCGCCAGGGCGTCACCGCGTTCCGCGTCGGCCTCACCGTCGCCAGCGCCGCCGACGCCGTCAATCATCTGCGCAAGACGGCGCAGGTCGACATCAACGAGCGCGGCGAGGTCAGCATCCCCGCCTTCGACGTCGCCGCCGCCTATCGCCTCTACCGGGACCTGTTCGCCCCTGTCGCCGCCAAGCTCGCCGGCATCGACCGCCTGGTGATCTCGAGCAGCGGGCCGCTGCTGAGCCTGCCCTTCGAGATGCTGGTCACCGACGAGATCCCCGCCGTCGGCAACGGCGACTACCGCGGCGTGCCGTTCCTCCTGAAGCGCTTCGCCCTCAGCTACGTGCCGGCGCCGCAGACCTTCGTGCGCCTGCGCCAGATCAAGTCGGCCTCGTCCGCGCCCGAGCCCTATGCCGGCTTCGGCGATTTCCGCAAGCCGAGCCACGCGCAATTCGCCGCGGTCTTTCCGCGCGACCGCTGCGCCAGCGATCTCGACGCGCTCGACCAGCTCAAGGACCTGCCGGGCACGCGCCAGGAGATCCAGGACGTCGCCAAGCTCCTGAGCGTGAAGCCGCAGGACATCGTCCTCGGCGAGAAGTTCACCAAGGCGACGCTCGAGGGCACCGACCTTAGGCGTTACCGCGTCGTGCATCTCGCGACGCACGCCTTCCTGCCGACCGAGCTGCGCTGCCTGTCGGAGCCGTCGATCCTGATGTCGGTCTCGCCCCAGGCGGCCAGCGCGAAGGACGCCTTCCTCTACAGCGCCGAGGTGCTGCGCCTGCAGATGGATGCCGATCTGGTCATCCTCTCCGCGTGCAACACCGCGGGTCCCGGCGGCGCCGCCGGCGAAAGCCTCTCCGGCCTCGCCCGCGCCTTCTTCTTCGCCGGCACGCGCGGCCTGATGGTCACGCATTGGTCGGTCGACGACGATTCCGCCGAATTCGTCAGCACGCGCACCATGCTCGGGATGAAGCCGGGCGCGACGCGCAGGGACACGACGCTGGCGCTGCGCCAGGCGAAGCTCGACCGGCTGATGACCGCGGGCACGCCGGGCGGGCCGTCGATCATCTTCTCCCACCCCTTCGCCTGGGCGCCCTTCGTGCTGATCGGCGACGGCTTGCGCGTCGCGCCCGAGACGGCGGAAAAGACCGCGCCCGCGACGCAAGCCGGCGGTTGACCACCGTCCGGTTGGAACCGCCGCGATATTGTCCCCGTTAGCCGGACAGCGTCGGCGTTCAATGCGCTTGGTGATTGAGCGCCGCGTCCGGCCGGCTTCGACGCGACATTAGCGTTTCTTCGGAATATTGAATCGTTCCTTACCAAGACCAGCCGCAATAACCGGCTGGCGCAAGCTTAAATTTACCTTCCGCCGATAGGCTGCACCGCAGAACAGACCGCCCGAACCTTGGTTGCGCGGCGTCGTCGTGATTTCACGATATTGGTGTAGGCCATGACACGACTTCATCATATGCCCGGGCTTGCGCTGCTGATGGCGGCATCGCTGCTGGCCGGCTGCAGCGCCGTCGGCCCGGCCGCGAGCCAGGCGCCCGATGCCGCCGCCGCGCCCCTCGCCGCCAAGCGAATGCTGCGGCTGGCGAATTACGAGCGCGGCAGCAAAGTCGACATCATCGCCAATCCAAATGCCGAGCCATGGGAGGCGCTGCGCCGGCTCAACCCGCAGGACCAGATCGCGAAAGTCGCCGCGCTGTGGCACGCGATCAATGGCGGCGCCGTCGGACAGGCCATCGCATGGTCGAACGGCGATACCGGCAGCCACGGCTATGCCGAGATCATGCGCGAGGTGCCGATCCCCGAGAGCGACCGCGTCTGCCGCGAGTACCGCGAGGCCTTCGTGATCGACGGCCGCGGCGACAGCGATGTCGGCCAGGTCTGCCAGCTGCGCGACGGGAGCTGGTGGAGGATCGAGGGCTGACGCGCGCTTGTCGCGGAATGATGCATCGGGGCACTCTTCTGATGCTCGAATAGTCCACGCCGTGCCCCAACATGATGCGGATCTGGGTACAGAATAGAGCGCTCCGGCACCGTCTTGACGGCGCCGCGCGGCGGACTCCGCCCCCGGCCGTCCCCGAACGGCCCGTGATCTCGACATAGTTGTAGCGGATGCTCCGGCCCGTCAGCCGCCGGGCACCACGCTTTGGAACCGCGGCGGGCCGACGGCCAGCAGACAGTCGTCGATGGGCGAGCGCGCGGGATCGGCAAGGAACCGTCCGACGATGACGCTGGCGCAGCCATGGGCGGCGAGAACGCCATGCCCGACGCCGCGGAACTCGAGCAGCACCGCGCGCGGCAGGCGGGAGGACCCGATCCTGGCCCAGGAAGCCGGCGTCACCGGATCGAGCTCGCCCGACAGGATCAGGACCGGCACGTCACTCGCGGCGGGACCATGCTCCGCCTCCGTCGCCTGCCCGACCGGCCAGGACGGGCAGGCCGACAGCGGCAAGGTCGACAGCGCGAAATTGCGATAGAGCGGCCGCTCGGCCGCCGCCCGCTCGACCGCCTCGCGCCGATTGAAGGGAAACTCGTCGTGACATTCGACGGAGAGGAACAGGCCGTGGCTCACCGAGGCCGAGACATAGTTCTCGAGCGCGGTGCGCGCGAGCGGCGCGAGCGGTCGCGTGTCCGACGCAGCCAGCGCGTTGATGATCGCGGGCAGCTCGACGATGCGGCGCCAGTCGTAGAAGGCATAGAACAGCACCTCGACCAGCTTGCCGTCGTCGAGCCGCGCCTTGAGCGGCGGCCCGCCGCGCGGGTCGGGAATCTCCACCGCCAGTGGCGCCGCCGCCGCGCGCCGGACCGCTTGCTCGAAGCTCCTGCCGAGGGCGGGGAAGGCCGCGTGGCACGCCTTGTCGCCATCGCATTCCCCGAACAGCTTGGCGAAGACCTGCGCCGCCGCCGAGCCGCTGTCGACATAGGCGGTGACATTGGGCGGATAGACGGAATCGAGGACCACGGCGCGGGTGCCGTCGCGCCAGCGGTCGATGAAGCGGAGCGCCACCCGCGTGCCGTAGGACGTTGCCAGCAGGTCCCAGGAGCGATATCCCAGCTGCGCGATCAGGCTGTGCACATCCTCGACGATGGCGCCGGTGTTGTAGCTGGCGAGGTCGATGCCGGCGCCGGCGAGCCGCTCGCGGCAGCGCCGCGCCGCCCCCGACCAGAGGCTGTTCTCCTGCTCGAGGCCGAGCGGCTCGGCGAACACGCGGTACGCGGTGTCGGCGAGCTCGGGGCAATTCATTTTGGGCTCCGAGAGGCCGACGCCGCGGGCATCGAAGACGACGAGGTCGCGCTTCCTCAGCCACTCGGTCCTGCCGATCCAATCCCACCAGTAGCCGATCGAGGCCGCATCGATCTGCGCCGGCGCGCCGGGCCCGCCGGCGAGATAGATGACCGGATCGAGCGTGCCGCCGGCCTCGCCGCGAAACACGACGAAGCGCAGGCGCAGCAGCCGCGACTGCGTGGCACCCCAGCGTTCCGGCACGGTGAGAATGCCGCAGTGCGCGCCGCGCCCAGCGGGCACGGCGAACCAGCAGGCGACATCCTCGATGCCGGCCCTGACGCCCGCTGTGAGCGCCCTGTCACCCGTGGCGCGCGTCAGCGTCTCCGTAGCCACGACCGGCGTGACGCCGCTCCTCGCGGCCGCGCCGAGCTCGACCTGCGGCGTACGGAGCCATACCAGCAGCGACAGCACGACGAGGCCGGCGACCCCTCCGCCCGCCGCGCCCCAGGCCAGGGGCCGGCGCCACATCAGCCGGGCTTTCGCCGCGCTCTCGCCGCGAGAGCGCTGCCTGCCCAGCCCAAGCCACCGGCCACCATGCTATGCCTCGTCAGTCAGGGGCGCCCGCGCCGCTTAGATAGAGGCCTCGTCGCCCTCGACCGGCCATTCACTGGCCAATATTGACCACCTGCACCCGCCGGTTCGCAGGGTTCCCCGGGTCGGAGGCGCTGATCGGCATGGTCTGGCCACGGCCGATCGCCTCCAGGCGGCTCTTCGGCACGCCATAAGCGGTGACGAGATAGTCCTTGACCGCCTGGGCCCGCCGCTTCGACAGGTCGAGATTGCGGTCCGCCCGGCCGCTGCTGTCGGTATGGCCCTCGACCAGGAAATGGTACTTGGACAGCTGGTCCGATTTGATCGCGTCGGCCAGCTGCTTCACCTGCTGCTTGGCCTCATCGGTGAGATCGGCGGAATTCACCCTGAACTTGATGTCGAGCCCGACCGCCGGCATCTGCGACGTGGCGGCCGGCTGCGATGTCAACAGGTGCAGGCCGCGGAAGCGCAGCGGCGGCGTTCCCGCCGGTGGGGTCAGGTCCTTGATCAGCTGGTCGGAAGAGACGTTCTTGTCGACCGCAACCTTCTTGTCCGTCGCAACCGTCTTGTCGGCCGGCTTGGCCTCCTCGGCCCACGTCGCCGCGAGCGCAGCGGTGAGCGTGAGAGCCACCACAGCCGGCAACATCATGCCTTTCATTGGGTCCATCTCCCTCGAGCGCGCCGGCGAGCGTTCCGGCGTCATCTACTTTCGCGTCAATATATTTGCCAGTAATTCGCCGCCTGCGAAAGGATTATTCAGCCGCGGTCAGCGATGTGACGGCTCGGTGGCGTGCGGCGGCGGCTCGCTGGCGCGGCGCATCAGCTCCGTAGCGTACCAAGCGAGCGACACCGCGGGCACGACCGTGGTGTGCCGCCCGCGCACCAGCTGCAGGACGGCCATGGCGACGAGTGCAAGCGAGACGACGGCGTTCAGATCGAACTCGCCGCCGGTGTACCGTCGAATTGCCTGGTCGATGGCGTCGACATCCGCGCGGACGCGGCGCGCGAGCGATGGGGAGTTGAGCGCAAACTGGGCAATCTCCGCGACGTCCGTGCCAAGCGTCCCTTCAAGGAGCGCATCGAGGGTGACTGAATGATGGACCAGGATGCTTCCGGTCTGCGGATTTGCGTTGACATCCTTCACACCCGAAAGGCGCGTCAAGCGCCTTGCGACCTCCGCGAGGAATGTCGGATCACCGCGGCGATCGGGAATCCTGAACCGGGTGCGCCCATGAATATGGTGGGCGAGGTAAGCCTGCGCCTTCGCCGTCATCGTCAGCTCAGTGCATCGCGGTCCTCGCCGATGCTTCGGCTCCGTTGCCCGGAGCCTGCTGGCCCGCTTGCGCCGCCATCGCGGAAGCGCGCTCGGAATTGACCTCGGCGGTCGCATCCTCAATCGCCTCGCGCAGTTCCGCCGCGGTTTCCTGGCCGCGCTGATAGAGCGCTATGCCGGCCTTGATCATCGCCTTAGCGGCAGGCCGGGCGCTGCGTGCGATCGCCGGACCGATGATCGGCGCGAGAAACACCCCGGCCACGCCTCCGGCCAATACCGCCAGTACTGTCCCCTTCCAGCTGCCTGTCGCCGCCATCGTCCCCTCCCCGGCTTGCAGGCGCACCGCCGCCTTGGCGGGCGTCGACGGAAGAAAACGCCGGAACCGGCAAGAGGCTCCGACGGGCCGGCGCGGCGCGGGACAGCGGAATGGTATCGAGAAGCGACGGCCGCTCGCGCCTTGGTTCCGGCGCTGAACGATGGCGGATGCCTGTGCGTTTGCTGGTCTCAATGCCGAGACGCGGCATTTCAGCAGCTTTGGGTGGAGGCAAAGCCATGTCTCTTTTAGAGAAGGCCGTTGAAGGACTGGCGGAAGGCGGTGCGGTGACCGGCGCGGCGATCGGCCTGGGCGTGTTGCTGCTGGCGCCCGGAATACTCCCCGCCGTCGGCCGGGCACTCCGCCCGGTTGCCGTCGGCGCGATCAAGACGGGCATGAGCCTCTACACCCAGACCGCGGCCACCGTGCGCGAGGCCACCGAGGATCTCGTCGCTGAGGCCCGTGCTGAGCTCGAAGCCGAGGGCCGCGGCACCCATGCGGAGCCCGTGGTGCGCCGGCGCTCGCGCAGCGCCGAGGCCGCCAGCTAGCATCGGCAAAGTCAGCGCAAGCGAAGTCGCGAGCACGGCGCAGCCGCGGCGCGATTAATCCCTTGGGGAGCAGGCAGGCAGCCTGCCGCGATGTCATCCTTGGAGAGCGCTCCTGTCGAACGTCCCGGCGGCGTCATCCCGGTCCACGCCGCCGTGCCGGGCCGCGCGCGGCTGCATGTTGCGGGTCTGCGGGGCAACGATTCGCTGAAGCGCGCGCTCGAGGCGATGCTGCCCGACAGGGTCGGGGTCCGCGGCGCCGACGCCAGCACCATCACGGGCAACGTGCTCGTCTCGTTCGACCCCGCCCTCCCGCTTGCCACCGTCATCGAGCGTATCGAGCGTCTGAATGGCGCGGACCACGCCGCGGCGGCGCCGATCCGGCGGCGGGCGGGAGCGCATGACTGGCACGCACTCGGCGCGAAAGAGGTGCTCGCCCTGCTCGAGAGCCGGCGGCATGGGCTGTCGAGCGACCTGGCGCGGGAGCGGCTGGCGAGTCGGGGGCGCAATTCGCTGCCTGCCCTTGGCGGACGCCCGCGGCTCGCCATGCTGCTCGAGCAGTTCGAAAGCCTTCCCGTCCTGCTGCTCGCCGGGGCGGCAGCGCTGTCCATGGCGACGGGCGGCATGCTCGACGCGGCGGTGATCCTGAGTGTCGTGATGGTCAACGCCGGCATCGGCTTCGTCACGCAGAGCAGCACGGAGCGGATCATCGGCTCGTTGCGGTTGCCGCAGCAAAGTGCGGCGCTGGTCCGGCGCGACGGCGGCGGGGTGTCGGTTCCTGCAGACGAGGTCGTGCCGGGCGACGTCCTGGCGCTGCGGCCGGGCGCGATCGTTCCGGCCGACGCGCGGGTCATCGTCTCCGACGCGCTGACACTCGATGAATCGATGCTCACCGGCGAAAGCCTGCCGGTGTCGAAGACGGTCGATCCGCTCGGGGCGGACCGCCGCCTGTCCGAGCGTGTCAACATGGTCTATCGCAGCACGGCTGTCGTCGGCGGCAGTGGCTTGGCGGTCGCGGTCGCGACGGGATCGCAGACCGAGGTGGGCCACATCCAGGCGCTGGTCGGCGAGGCGCAAGCGCCCGAGACGCCGATGCAGCGTCAACTTCGCACCCTCGGCTACCAACTCGTCTGGCTCTCCGGCGCGATCTGCGGCGCGGTGTTCGCCGTCGGCCTACTGCGCGGCCAAGGCTTCCTTCGGATGCTGAAGTCCTCGATAGCGCTGGCGGTGGCCGCCGTTCCGGAGGGGCTGCCCACGATGGCGACGACCGCGCTGGCGCTCGGCATCGAGGAGATGCGGCGCCAGCAGATCCTGGTGCGCCGCCTCGACGCGATCGAGACGCTCGCCTCCGTGAGCGTGGTCGGCTTCGACAAGACAGGCACGCTCACCGAGAACCGCATGTCGGCCG
>DASVOY010000594.1:0-1980 GCA_036383115.1 Allostellaceae bacterium | reverse complement strand
TCGGTCGCCATGTCGGCCAGGGTGAACTGGGTGTTCTGGAAATCGGCGATCGGCTTGCCGAACTGCTGGCGTTCCTTGACGTACTGGATCGCCTCGTCGAGGCAGCGCTGCGCTCCCCCCAACGAGCAGGCGCCGATGTTGATGCGGCCGCCGTCGAGCCCCATCATCGCAATCTTGAACCCGTGTCCTTCCGGCCCGAGCCGGTTGGCGACCGGCACACGGCAATTCTCGAAGATCACCATGACCGTCGGCTGGCTGTTCCAGCCGAGCTTCTTCTCGGGCTTGCCGAAGGAGAGGCCCGGCGCGCCCTTCTCGACGAGGATGCAGGAGATGCCGCCCGGCCCTTCGCCGCCGGTGCGCAGCATGCAGACATAGATGTCGCTGGCGCCGCCGCCCGAGATGAAAGCCTTGGCGCCGTCGATGACATAGTGGTCGCCCTGGCGCACCGCGCGCGACTTGAGCGACGCCGCGTCCGAACCCGCGCCCGGCTCGGTCAGGCAGTAGCTGGCGAAATGCTCCATGGAAATGAGCTTCGGCAGGAAGCGCCGGCGCTGGTCGGCGTTGCCGAAGCGGTCGATCATCCACGCCGCCATATTGTGGATCGAGAGATAGGCCGCGGTCGAGACGCAGCCCGTCGCCAATTCCTCGAAGATCAGCGCCGCGTCGAGCCGCCCGAGCCCGGCGCCGCCGACATCCTCGCCGACATAGATGCCGGCGAAGCCCAGCGCCGCCGCGTGGCGCAGCGCCTCGACCGGGAAGATGCATTCGGCGTCCCAGCGCGCGGCATTGGGCTTGAACTCGCGCTCGGCGAAGTCGCGCGCCGTCTCCTGGATGGCCCGCTGCTCCTCGCTCAGTTGGAAATCCATGCACCCCCGCTCCGCCCGCGCGGCGATGATAGCGGCGGCAGCCGGCCCTATCAACGAAGGCTCAATGCGGCGGCGACCCCATCGGCGGACTCGGCGCGCGGTGCAGGAACGTGATAGATGCATAAGCACCCAACCACGAGCCGAGTGCTGCGAAACAGACATAGACCCAGTTGCTGGTGTAGCTGATCACGGCAAAGGATGAGAGCAGATACCAGACGCTGCTCCAGGTCGCGGCCGGCACGCGCCGGCGCGCGGCTACCGCGGCCGTGAACATGACATAGACGGCGTCCGTCCCCGCGGTGGCGACAAAGACGCCCGCCGCGATCAGCGGGTCGATTTGAACCGTCCACATGATAGTCCCCCGCCGGCGCTAGTGGATCGAACCTGACACGCCCATGCTTTTCGCGTCAATGCGAGCGCAGCGAAGCAATCTCCCTGAACCAGCTCGCGCGTGCGAGGAGATTGCCACGGCGGCCTGCGGCCGCCTCGCAATGACATCGTCAGCAGAAGGATATCTCGAATTCCCGCCGCCGGCGTCTCGACGCGTTACTCCGCCGCCCGCCCCCTCGCCTGCTCCTTGGCGTCGCGCTCGGGCTTGTACTTCTCCAACATGGCCCGTGCCGAGCGCCTCAGCTCCCAAAATCGCCGCACGCGGCGTGGCTGATCATCCCGACCGATTGTTGCCCGAAGCGCTGCTCGTAAGCCTGTCTGATCGTTTTGATCGCACCGGCCGTTTGCCGCGTCGATGGCGCCGCCACGATCAGGATCTTGGTGGGATCGCGGACGATATAATTGGTCGCCGGGTTCTGCCACTGACCCTGCCCGTCGAGCACGGTGAATCCGGCCGGAAGGTTGGGCGTGACCACTTGCGCGACAAAGGCGTTCCACTCCACATCGCTCACCGCCGAGGCGCGGCCGTCGATCGTGCGGCCGAAGAAAAGCTCATAGACGATCATGGGCGAGCCGGCGCCTGGGGCGCAGTCGCCCGATGGCCCGGCCGCGGCGCAACCTGCCAGCGCTGCGCCAAGCAGCGCAGAGGCGACGGGCCTCATCCGCCGCCAGCGGGCCGGTCGTTCGGCCGTCATCTCATTCGGCGGCCTGCTTCCAGTGGCTC
>DASVOY010000593.1:0-10694 GCA_036383115.1 Allostellaceae bacterium | reverse complement strand
GGCTCGAGCGTCACGACGCAGGCCTGAGTCACATCGGCCGAAAGCTCGGCCGAGAGTCGCAGGAAGCCGCCGGCAAGCCGACTCAGCCGCACCCGCGCCTCGAGCCGGTCGATCGCCAGCAAGCCCAAGCGGCGTGCGAGCGCTGCGCACTCGGCCGGGACCGCGGCAATGTCGTAGACCGCCTCTCCCTGTGGCAGGCGCGTGACGTCCACGGGCCGCGAGAATTCGGGGGTGGCGGGAACGGCAGGGTCGTTCATCGGGCCTCCATGGGGGCGAACGCCACCAGGCCGGCGGTCAGCGTCGCCACCGGCTGCGCTGCAAGCGCCACCACTTGCCGCCTGGTATAGGCGGCGGCGAGGGCGAGTTGCTCATCGCTCGGCGCCGCCGTGCCGAAGAGATTGCGGCGCAAGCCCGCCAGCAGCGCCGGCTCGTTGTCGAGCCCGCCCTCATAGGCGGCGATGCGGCCATAGAATCCCCGTGCCATGGCCTTGACGCGGCGGCCGACGCCGAGGTCGCCTGCCCCCATCTCGCGCAGTGCGCCGTCGAGATCGGCAAACATGGTGTCGAACAGCTCCTGCGCAAACGCGGACGCAGCGGGTTCGCGCTTCAGCCGGTTGAGGACGAGGAACGCGTGCAGCGCCAGCAGCTCGAACCTGCCATCGAGCGTGTCGGGCACGCCCCAGTCAAGATAGAACAAAGGGTCGCGCGCTCGCTCGACGATCCGCCCGTAAGCGGCGAGTGCGGTGGCGCGCTGCGTTCGGCGCTGAAACAAGGAAGCGAACACCGTCACCTTTTCCCGGCCAGCCGGGCCCTGACGGTTGACAGCCGGTCTTTCTCAAGTGCACCTTCGCCGCGAAATAGGCAGGCGCCGAGGCCTTGTCAATCGGCGCCCCGAGTTTGGAAGTTTGCGAACCATGACGCATAACCGGTTGCTCCTCCCCTTGGCCGCGGCGTTGGCGCTGGCGGCCTGCTCGATCCCTGTCGATCAACGCGGCAATCTGCCGGAGAAGGAGTCACTCGAGCAGATCAAGCCGGGCGTCACCGACAAGGCGACGGTGACGCGCCTCCTGGGCTCACCCTCGAGCATCGCCACCTTCGATCCGGACACTTGGTACTACATCAGCCAGAAGACCAAGAACGTCGCCTTCTTCAAGACGGAGCTGATCGACCAGGAGGTCGTCGCCATCGATTTCGACAAGGAAGGCCTCGTCCGCGATGTCCGCCACCGCGGCATGGAGGACCGTCAGGCTGTCACGCCCAACCCGAACGCGACGCCGGCGCCGGGGCGCGAGTTCTCCTTCATCGAGCAGCTCATCGGTAATTTCGGCAAGTTCAGCGGCAAGGGCCAGAGCGCCGGAGGCGGTGGCGGCGCCGGCGGTGGCGGCAGCGGCGGCTATCCCTAGCGAAAAACCCCGGAAGCGCGCTTCCGGGGTTTTTTTCTCGCGACCGGCGGCTCAGGATAGCGAAGCCAGGATCGCCAGCAGCAGGATAGCAACGATATTGGTGATCTTGATCATCGGGTTGACCGCCGGGCCGGCGGTGTCCTTGTAGGGATCGCCTACGGTGTCGCCGGTCACGGCCGCCTTGTGGGCGTCGGAGCCTTTGCCGCCATGGTGGCCTTCCTCGATGTACTTCTTGGCGTTGTCCCAGGCGCCGCCGCCTGACGTCATGGAGATGGCGACGAAGAGCCCGGTGACGATGGTGCCGAGCAGCATCGCCCCCACCGCGCTGAACGCCGCCGCCTGCCCGCCGATCGCCCGGATCACGAAATAGAGGACGACGGGAGCCAGCACCGGCAGCAGCGACGGGACGATCATCTCCTTGATCGCTGCCTTCGTCAGCATGTCGACGGCGCGGCTGTAATCGGGCTTCGCCCGGCCTTCCATGATGCCGGGGATCTCCTTGAACTGGCGGCGCACCTCGATCACCACCGATCCGGCGGCGCGCCCGACCGCCGTCATCCCAAGCGCGCCGAACAGGTAGGGCAGCAAGCCGCCGACGAGGAGGCCGACCACCACATAGGGATTCTGAAGCTGGAAATTCACCTCGACGTTCGGGAAGTAGTGGTGGAGGTCCTCGGTGTAGGCCGCGAACAACACCAGCGAGGCCAGGCCGGCCGAACCGATAGCGTAGCCCTTGGTCACCGCCTTGGTCGTGTTGCCGACGGCGTCGAGCGCATCGGTGCTCTTGCGCACGTCCTTCGGCAGGTCGGCCATCTCGGCGATGCCGCCGGCATTGTCGGTGACAGGGCCGTAGGCATCGAGCGCGACGATCATGCCGGCGAGCGACAGCATGGTGGTCGCCGCCACGGCGATGCCGAAGAGGCCAGCAATGAGATAGGCGACGATGATGCCGGCGCAGATGACGATCACGGGCAGCGCTGTCGCCTCCATCGACACGGCGAGGCCCTGGATAACGTTGGTGCCGTGGCCGGTGATCGAGCTCCGCGCCACGCTGCGCACCGGGCGGTACTCGGTCGAGGTGTAGTACTCGGTGATCCAGACGAGGAGCCCGGTGACGGCGAGTCCGACGAGCGCGCAGCCGTAGATGCCCGTCCCGGTCGTGACCAAGCCCGAGCTCATCTTGATGACCGTGCCGAAGCCGATCATCTGCCGGATAACCACCGCGATCAGCGCCGCCGAGATCAGCCCCGCGGCGATCAGGCCCTTGTAGAGCGCCTGCATGATGTGGCCGCCGGGACCGAGGCGCACGAAGTAGGTGCCGACGACGGAGGCGAAGATACAGACGGCGCCGATGACCAGCGGCAGCATCAGCATGGTGTCGAGCATCGGGCCGTCGAAGAAGATGGCGGCGAGCAGCATCGTCGCGACGATGGTGACGGCGTAGGTCTCGAACAGATCCGCGGCCATGCCGGCGCAGTCGCCGACATTGTCGCCGACATTATCGGCGATGACGGCGGGGTTGCGCGGATCATCCTCGGGGATGCCGGCCTCGACCTTGCCGACGAGATCGGCGCCGACATCGGCGCCCTTGGTGAAGATGCCGCCGCCCAAGCGGGCGAAGATCGAGATGAGCGACGCGCCGAAGGAGAGCGCCACCAGCGCCTCCAGGATCTTGCGCATGTCGTCAGCCGGCAGGGTCGCGCGCAGGAAGAAGTAATAGAGGGACACGCCCAAGAGCCCGAGCCCGACCACCAGCATGCCGGTGATGGCGCCCGCCTTGAAGGCGACGGCGAGGCCGGCGGCGAGGCCTTCGCGCGCGGCTTGCGCGGTGCGCACATTGGCGCGTACCGAGACGTTCATGCCGATATAGCCGGCGGCACCCGAGAGCACCGAGCCGATGAGGAACCCCACCGCGCTGCGCCAGCCCAGCGTAGCCAGCAGGATCAGGAAGATGATGACCCCGACAATGGCGATGGTGCTGTATTGACGGTTGAGATAGGCGCGGGCGCCCTCCTGCACGGCGCTGGAGATTTCCTGCATGCGCGGCGTGCCCGCATTGGCGGCGAGCACTTGCCGGCCGCTCACGATCCCATAAAGCAGGGCGAGCGCCCCACCGGCAATAACGACCCAGTAGGCAATCATTTTTATAGTCCTTCGTTGAAAGGCTTCCCCCGAAAAGCGCGCGGAACATGCCAGAAGAGCGCCGCCGAAGCAACCCGCGGCGTCGCGAAAACGCCCGCCGGCTCAGCCTGGCTCCCCTGCTCCAGGAGCTTGCGGATGAGCATGGCGTGCACCAAGCGGTCGCCGACATGGCGCTTGCGGATGAAGGCGTCGGTGAACTGGCGGCGCTTCGGCTCGACCGTCCCCGCCGCCTAGCCCGTCAGCCGGCTCGAGCGCCGCCATGATGGCAACTTGGCGGAGACTGGTCGAAACTAAAAATGCCTATATCCGCCCACCGCCACCGTCATCGCCGCGCCCTGCGCGTCGAGCACCGTGACGCCGCTGCCAACCTCGATGCGGCCGATCATGGTGACGGGCACGCCGACCTCGCGTCCCAGCGCGGCAAGCGCGCCTTCGGCGACAGCGGGCGCCGTGAAAAGCAGCTCGTAGTCGTCGCCGCCGGCGAGCGCTGCCATGAGCAGCGCGGGATCAGCTGCGATCGCGGCACGAGCGGGTGGCGAGAGCGGCAGGCGCGCTGCCTCGATGACCGCGCCGACGCCCGACGCCGTGCAGATATGGCCGAGGTCGCCGACGAGTCCGTCGGAGACGTCCATCATTGCATGAGCCGTGCCGACCAGCTTCTGCCCGAGCCCGAGGCGTGGCTGCGGCAGGCGGTAGCGCTCGGCGAGAAATCCGCGCCCGGCACCATCGATTCCGCCCAGCTCGCCGCGCAGCACCCTGAGCCCGAGTGCCGCGTCGCCGAGCGTGCCAGAGACGCAGACGAGATCGCCGGGCCGCGCACCCCGCCGCAGCACCGCCCGCCCGGCCGCGACCCGACCGAGCGCGGCGACAGAGAGCGTGACCGGCCCGTCGATAGCCGTCGAATCGCCGCCCAGCAGACCGATCCCATAGGTCGCCTGATCGGCCGCAAGCCCGGCGGCGAATGCCTCGAGCCAAGTCTCGTCGCGCCGCGCCGGCAATGCCGTCACCAGGAGGTAGCCCACCGGCACCGCGCCCTTTGCCGCGAGGTCGGAGAGGTTGACGCGCAGCAGCTTCTGTGCCACCTGGCCCGGCGGATCGTCGGCGAGGAAATGCACGCCCTCGACGATGGCGTCGGTCTTGAGCACGTATTGCTGTCCAGGCGGGCCGTCGATGAGCGCCACGTCGTCGAGCAGACCGAGCGCGCCGGGTGCCGCAAGCGGCGCGAAGAACCGCGCGATGCGCTCGAATTCACCGAGGTGCGGGGCCGCCACCGCTGCCTTCCAGGTCTCCCGGGCGCAGCACATGCGCGATCCGGTCGAGCACGCCGTTGACGAGGCCGGGCTCTTTGCCGGCGAAGAACGCATGCGCGATGTCGAGATACTCGCTGATGACGACGCGCGCCGGCACGTCGCCGCGCGCAAGCAGCTCGTAGGCGCCGGCGCGCAACACCGCCCGCAGCACCGTCTCGAGCCGCTCGAGCGGCCAGTCCGGGGTGAGCACGCTCGAAATCATGCGGTCGAGATCGGCCTGGCGCTCGATCACGCCCTTGACGATGTCGGCAAAGAGCGCAGGATCGGCCTCGCCGTAATTGTCGCCATCGACCTCGCGCCCCAGGCGATGCCGCGTAAATTCGGCGATCACTGCCTCCGGCGACGCGCCGCCGAGATCGATCTGGTAGAGCGCCTGCACGGCGGCGAGCCGGGCGACGCTGCGCCGGCGCAGGCCGGTGCCGGAGCGTGGGGTCGGAGGTGTCGTGCCTCTCATCGCCGGCCCAGCCCGAAATGGCGCTTCAGCTCGACCATGGCGAGGCAGGCGTTGGCCGCCTCGCCGCCCTTGTTCTTGCGGTCGACGCGCGAGCGAGCGAGCGCCTGCGCCTCGTTCTCCACCGTGAGGATACCGAAGCCGATGGCGAGATCGTGCTCGAGCGCCAAATCCTGGAGTCCGCGCGCGCTTTCGCCGCAGACATAGTCGTAATGCGTGGTCTCGCCGCGGATGACGCAACCGAGCGCGACATAGCCGTCGAAGCGCGCCTCGCGCGCGCCGCGCGCCCGCGCTTCGACGGCGAAGCGGATCGCCGCCGGAATCTCGAAGGCGCCGGGCACGGTGAAACGCTCATAGCTCGCGCCCGCTGCGTCGAGCGCCGCAATCGCGCCTTTCGCCAGTTCGTCCGAGATGTGCGCGTAGTAGCGCGCCTCGACGATCATGATGTGCGGCCCTTCCGCCATCCCGGGCTAACCCCCGCGCCGTTCGATCGGCCGCTGCCCGACGACGGCGAGGCCGTAGCCCTCGAGGCCGACGATGGTGCGCTGCGTGTTCGAGAGCAGGACCATGTCGCGCACGCCGAAATCGAGCAGGATCTGCGCGCCGACACCGTAGTTGCGCAGCTCCGCTCCGCCGATGGTCTTGCTGTCGAGCAGGCTGGGCAGCCGCTCCGACAAATTGTTCGACACCGGCTCGCGAATCAGCACGACAACGCCTCTGCCCTCGCGGCCGATGGCCTCCATGGCTCCTTGCAGCAGCCCGCCGCGCCGGCCGTGGTCGCTGCCGAGCACGTCCTCGAGCACGTTGAGCGCGTGCATGCGCACCAGCACCGGTTCGGGTCCGGCGATGTCGCCCTTGACCAGCGCGATGTGCTCGACGTTGCTGATCTTGTTGGCATAGACATGCATCTTGAAGTCGCCGCCGAAGCGGCTGTGGAACGGCGTCTCGGCCTTGCGCTCGACGATGCGGTCGTGGCGGCGGCGATAGGCGATGAGATCGGCGATGGTGGCGATCTTGAGGCCGTGGCGCTGGGCGAAGGCGATGAGCTCGGGCCGACGCGCCATGGTGCCGTCGTCGTTCATGATCTCGCAGATCACGCCGGACGGGTTCAAGCCCGCGAGCCGCGCGATGTCGACCGCGGCCTCGGTGTGACCGGTGCGCACCAGGACGCCGCCGTCGCGCGCCAGGAGGGGAAAGATGTGGCCGGGGGTGACAATGTCCTGCGGCCCTTTGCTCGCGTCGATGGCGACGGCGACGGTGCGCGCGCGGTCGGGGGCGGAAATCCCGGTGGTGACGCCTTCCCGCGCCTCGATGGAGACGGTAAATGCCGTCTGCAGCCGGGAGGTGTTCTGCTGCGGCATCAGTGGCAAGCCCAGCTGCTCGACGCGCTGGCGAGGCAACGCGAGGCAGATGAGGCCGCGGCCGTGCTTCGCCATGAAGTTGATCGCCTCGGGCGTCGCCATCTGCGCGGGGACGACGATGTCGCCCTCGTTCTCGCGGCTCTCGTCGTCGACGAGGATGAACATGCGGCCGTTGCGGGCATCCTCGATGATGTCCTCGATTGGCGAGACGACCTCGACGAAGCTCATGCAAGATCCTTTCCGAGAAGCCGCGCGACGTAGCGGGCGAGCACGTCGATCTCGAGATTGACGCGATCGCCGGCCTGCAGCGCGCCGAAGGTGGTCTTGGCCTGGGTGTGCGGGATGATGTTGACGCCGAAGCAGCGCCCCTCGACCTCGTTCACGGTGAGCGACACGCCATCGAGCGCCACCGACCCCTTGGGCGCAATGGCCTTGTCGTAGGGTGCCGGCACCTCGAAGGCGAAGCGCAGGGAGACGCCGTCCGACCGCCGCGCGACGACCTCCACCACCGCATCGACATGGCCCGAGAGGATATGGCCGCCGAGCTCGTCGCCCATCTTGAGCGCGCGCTCGAGATTGACCGGCGTGCCCTCGCGCCAGCCGCCGAGTGTGGTGCGCGACAGCGTCTCGGCCGAGGCCTGGACCGCAAACCAGCCCGCGCCCGTCCCGGTCACGGTGAGGCAGACGCCAGCGCAGGCGATCGAGGCACCGATCGCGATGTCGCGCGTGTCGTAGGCCGTGGCTATGGTAAACGCGGTGTCGCCGCCGCGTTTTGTCGCCCGCACCCGCCCTACATCGCTGATAATCCCGGTGAACATGGCCGGGCTAACTTAGAGCTTCTACCCAGCTCTGTCACGGTGCGCGAGGCGCCGGGTTGGTTGCTCTTCGGGCGTCATAACAACCATCGCAGGTATCGCACAAAGTGCGCACGCGCCTCGCAAGTGCCTACCAGATAGTACACACCGGGGGGCGTTTCCTCGAAATCCAAGCCGCCCGCCATTCGACCAAACCGATCCCAAAAGCCAATATGCCCAAGCCCGCGGCGCACCAGCTTGCCATCGACCACCGAACAACTTGTGCAAACCGGTCGACGGCACTATGCGACCGACCACCTGGCATTGCCACCAAGGCCAGGATGTCGACCACGAGGGCGATATCCGGGACGAGAAACCAGATCGCTTCGAAGTGGAGCGCCAGCATCGATAGCGCGTGCAAGACCAGCCCTGCGCGAAGCCATGTGAGTGCGGGCCCGCGGTATCGCGACGGCGCGACGACACCCCAAAAGATCACCAAGATCGGAGCACCGAAAGCCACGAGAAGGGGCCAATGATCCTGCCGTAAGTTGTTGGGACTCGCGCTCCATATCGCCCACGCGAGCGCACACGGCCAAAGAAGGCCGCCAACCCACGCTCGAATCATCATGATCCCGTTATTCTTCACAGGGATGAGGAATCGGGTTTAAACCGCTCGCCGCAGCGTCTCCAGCACGTCCTCGCCAACCGCCTCGACCGCGATCCGTTCGAAGCGCGGCGCGTCGGCGAGCTTGTCGATGCCGAGCGCCGCCACGGCGGGAATGCCGTCGCCGCCGATCAGCATCGGCGCATGGAACCAGGCGACGCGGTCGACGAGGCCGGCGCGCAGCAGCACCGCGGCAAGCGTGGCGCCGCCCTCGACCAGCACGCGGGTGAGGCCGCGCTTGCCCAACTCCTTGAGCGCCGCCGCCATGTCGACGGTATGGTCCGGCGTCCCTGGCACGTCGAGCAGCTCGACGCCGCAGCTTTGGAAAGCCTCCCGCCGCACCTCGTCGCCATGGCGGAGCGTGATGAACCAGGTCGGCACCTGCCGCGCCTCTGCGAAAACGCGCGCGGTCAGGGGTACGCGCAGCCTGCCGTCCACGATGATCCGCACAGGGCTCTGGTCGTCGAGGCCGGGCAGCCGGCAAGTGAGGCGGGGATCGTCGGTCAGCACCGTGTTGCTGCCGATCATCACGGCGTCATGGCTCGCCCGCAGCAGATGCGCGCGGTCGCGCGCCAGGGGACCGGTGATCCACTGGCTCTCGCCGGAAGAGGTCGCGAGCTTGCCGTCGAGGGTCGCGGCGAGCTTGAGCGTGACGAGCGGCCTGCCTTGGCGCAGGCGCAGGAAGAAGCCGGCATTGATCTCGGCCGCCTCCGCGGCGAGGAGGCCCGTCTCCACCGCGATGCCGGCGCTGCGCAGCCGCGCGATCCCCTGCCCGGAGACGCGCGGATCGGGGTCCTCGATCGGCAGCACCACGCGGCGCACGCCGGCGGCGATCAGCGCGTCGGTGCAGGGCGGCGTCTTGCCCCAATGGCAGCAGGGCTCAAGGCTGACATAGGCGGTGGCGCCCTGCGCCGCCTCGCCGGCGCGCGCCAGCGCCTCGGTCTCGCCATGCGGCCGACCCCCCGGCTGCGTCCAGCCGCGGCCGACCACGCGGCCACCCTTGACGATCACGCAGCCTACCGTCGGGTTGGGCCAGGCCGAGCCCAGCCCGCGCCGCGCCAGCGCCAGCGCCGCCTTCATGTGGTGGAGATCGTTCAACGCTCAATCCAGCATAGGAACCCGGCGATCAATCGTCACCCTCGACCGTGGCGCCGATGCGATGGACGAACTCGCCGAAATCCTTGGCCTCGCGGAAATTGCGGTAGACCGAGGCGAATCGGACATAAGCAACCTGGTCGAGCGTCGCCAGCGATTCCATCACCAGCTCGCCGATCATCTCGCTCGGAATGTCGGTCTCGCCCGAGCTTTCGAGCTGGCGCACGATCGAGTTGATGACGCGCTCGACGCGCTCGGGATCGACCGGGCGCTTCCTCAGCGAGATCTGCACCGAGCGCGCCAGCTTGTCGCGGTCGAAGGGCTCGCGCTGGCCGTTCTTCTTGACCACGGTGAGCTCGCGCAGCTGCACCCGCTCGAAGGTCGTGAAGCGCGCAGCGCAGTTCGGACAGAGCCGCCGCCGCCGGATCGCGGCGCGATCGTCGGTCGGCCGCGAATCCTTGACCTGCGTATCCTCGCACCCACAAAACGGACAACGCATCTCCCCCTCCCGCCACGGTCATCCCGGATAGATCGGGAAGCGGGCACAGAGCGTCGCCACCTTGCGCCGCACCGCCGCCTCGACCGCAGCATTGTTCTCGCCATTGGCGGCCGCCCCATCGAGCACCTCGGCGATCAGCTCGCCGACCTGACGGAATTCCGCCTGGCCGAAGCCCCGCGTCGTCGCCGCGGGGCTGCCGAGCCGGATGCCCGAGGTCACCGTTGGCTTCTCGGGATCGAAGGGGATGCCGTTCTTGTTGCAGGTAATGCCGGCGCGCTCGAGCGCCTTCTCCGCGACGCGCCCGGTGAGGCGCTTCGGACGGAGATCGACCAGCATCAGATGCGAATCCGTGCCACCGGAGACGATGGCGAGGCCGCGCTCGGCCAGGCTCGCCGCGAGCACGCGGGCATTGTCGAGCACGGCGCGGGCGTAGGCCTTGAACTCGGGCCTGAGCGCCTCGCCGAAGGACGCCGCCTTGGCGGCGATGACATGCATCAGCGGCCCGCCCTGCAGCCCCGGGAAGACCGCGCTGTTGATCTTCTTGCCGATCTCCTCGTCATTGGCGAGGATCATGCCGCCGCGGGGCCCGCGCAGCGTCTTGTGCGTGGTCGTCGTCACGACATGCGCATGCGGCAGCGGGCTGGGGAAGACGCCGCCGGCGACGAGCCCGGCGAAATGCGCCATGTCCACCATGAGCATGGCGCCGACCTCGTCGGCGATCTTGCGGAAGCGGGCGAAGTCGACGGTGCGCGGATAGACCGAGCCACCGGCGATGATGAGCTTCGGCCGCTCGGCGCGCGCGACACTCTCCACCTGGTCGTAATCGATGAGCGCGTCGTCGCGGCGCACGCCATAGCTGACGATGTGGAACCATTTGCCGGAGATGTTCGCCGGCGAGCCATGGGTGAGATGCCCGCCTGCGGCGAGATCCATCCCCATGACGGTGTCGCCCGGCTTGAGGAAGGCGAGGAACAC
>DASVOY010000592.1:0-4490 GCA_036383115.1 Allostellaceae bacterium | reverse complement strand
GGCCCCTATGTCGGCGCCATCCTCGCCGGTCCGGCCTTGTTCGTCGGCGGCTATCTGCTGCACAGCTTTCTCATCTCCCGCGTCACCGGCACGCACGTCATCGGCAGCGAAAGCGACGGCCACTACAGTCAGCTCGTCCTGACGCTGGGCGTCGCGCTTATACTCGAAAATGGCGCGCTCATCTTGTTCGGCTCGACGCCGCAGTCGGTCCGCACGCCGCTCTCATCCCGCGCCTGGGAAGTGCCGCTGCTCTATGATCCCTTCGCCGCGGTGTTCCTCAACAAAGCGAGCGTCGTCGCTTCCGTCATTTCCATCATTGTCGGCGCCTCCCTCTACTTCCTCATCAACCGCTCGCGGCTGGGCAAAACCTTGCGCGCGGCGGCAGACAATCCTGTGGCGGCGCTCTACATGGGCATCGACGTCGACCGTGCCCATCGGCTCGCCTTCGGCATCGGCACGGGCGTCACCGCGATCGCGGGAGGTCTGGTCGCCACCTATCATCCGTTTCAGCCCTATGTCGGGTTCGAGTTCGTGATCATCATGTACGCCGGCGTGGTGATGGGCGGCATGGGCAGCATTCTCGGGGCCTTCTGGGGCGGGATGACCATCGGTCTGGTGCAGCAGCTGTCGACGCTGGTGCTGCCGGTCCAGTTGCAGAACGCGGCCATCTTCGCCGTCTTTCTAATGGTGGTGCTGCTGCGCCCGCAGGGTCTGTTCGGCCGCGCAACGGAGCGGGTGTGAGCGATGGGACCCGGGCGCAGCGCAAAGACCACGCTGGCGCTGATTGCTATCCTCTCGCTCTCCTGGTTTGCGCTCGGGTTTATCGTCGCCAGCTCCTATTACCAGCTCATGCTGACGCTGGTGCCGATCTGGGCGGTGCTCGGGCTCTCGTGGAACATCCTCAGCGGCTACACCGGACTGGTCTCCTTCGGCCATGCTTCCTTCTTCGGTCTGGGCGCCTATACCGTCACCATCGCGCTGGTGCGTTATGACGTGACGCCCTGGATCGGCATTCCGCTGGGCATGGTGGTGGGCGCGATCGCCGCGGTGGTCATCGGCTATCCCACGTTCCGTCTGCGCGGCCACTACTTCGCGTTGGCGATGCTCGCCTACCCGCTGGCGCTCCTCTACGTCTTCGAATGGCTCGGCTACCAGGAAGTGCCGTTGCCGATGAAGCGGGAAGCGCCGGCCTGGTACATGCAGTTCAGCGATTTCCGCGTCTATGTCGCGCTTGCCCTCGCCCTGATGGTGGCGGCGATGCTCGTGTCCCTGGTCATCGAGCGGTCGCGATTCGGCATGTCTCTCGTGGCGATCAAACAGAACGAGCCTGCAGCAGAGGCGGCGGGAATCGACACGCTCGCCTGGAAGATGCGGGCCATCATCGTCAGCGGCGCGCTGGCCGCCGCCGCCGGGGGGCTTTATGCCGTCATTCTCCTCGTCGTGACGCCGGACAGCGTCTTCGGGATGCTCACCTCCGCCCAGGCTCTGGTCGTGACGCTCTTCGGTGGCGTCGGCACGTTGTGGGGGCCGGTCGTCGGTGCGGCCATCCTGATCCCGGTCAGCGAGACCTTGCAGGCGGAGCTCGGCGACGTGATCCCGGGTATCCAGGGCGTCGTCTTCGGTGCCGCCATCGTCTTCGTAATCCTGCTCGCCCCGGAAGGTATTCTGTGGCGGCTGCGCGATCGGCTGGCCCGCCGGCGCGCAATGCCCGTCGAGATCGACGCGGGTGTGTCGGTGGTCCTCGGCACGCCGCGACAGTCGCGCGGGCAATCCTCCATACCTGTTCTGCAGGTGACGCAACTATCGAAGTCCTTTGGCGGGCTGCGCGCCGTTCAGGATGTGAGCTTCGAGGTGGAGGAAGGCGCCATCCTCGGCATCATCGGACCCAACGGCGCCGGCAAGACCACGCTGTTCAATCTGCTCAACGGTTTCCTGCGACCGGATCAAGGCCGGGTGACATTCGCCGGCCGTGACCTCGTCGGCCTCAAGCCCAATCGCGTCTGCCGGCTCGGCATTGGCCGTACGTTCCAGGTCGTACGATCTTTCGCGCGCATGAGCGTGCTGCAGAACGTGATCGTCGGAGCCTACGTCGCAGCCGCCGATGGCAAGGAAGCGCACGCCGCGGCACGAGCAGCCTTGTCGCGGGTGGGCCTCTCGGCCCGGGCCGATGAAATCGCGCGCGGCCTGAGCAATCGCGACCTCCGACTCATGGAGCTCGCGCGCGCCCTTGCCGGGCGACCGCGCCTCATCCTGATGGACGAGCCGTTGGCCGGGCTCGGCGCGGGAGCGGTCGAGGATATGCTCTCGGTCATCCAAGCCCTCGCTGCCGACGGGCTCACCATTGTCATCATCGAGCATACGATGGGCGCGATGGTTCGCCTCGCCCACCGCTTCGTGGTGCTGAACCAGGGCCGTGTGCTGGCCGTCGGCCGGCCGAGCGAGGTCACGTCCGACGCTGCCGTCATCGAAGCCTATCTCGGCAAGAAGTGGAGAGCGCTCCGTGCTCGAGCTTGAGGCGCTGAGCGTGACCTATGGCGGCCTCCGCGCGCTCTGGCAGGTGTCCCTCACCATCCGCGAGGGACAGTTCGTCGCCATCGTCGGTCCGAACGGCGCCGGCAAGACCACCCTGTTCAAGGCGATCTCCGGTACCGTGACTGCGGCGGGCGGACATATTCGCTATGAGGGCCGAGACCTCCTGGCGATGTCGCCGGCGGTGCGCGCCCATCTCGGCATCGCCCACGTGCCGGAAGGGCGCCAGGTCTTTCACTCGATGACGGTAATGGAAAACCTCGAGATGGGCGCCTACGCCGCTGAACGGCGGCGCTGGTCGCGCAGCCTCGACCGCATCTTTGCGCTCTTTCCCGCGCTTGCCGAGCGCCGCAACCAGATTGCGGGGACGTTGTCCGGGGGCGAGCAGCAGATGCTGGCGATCGGTCGCGGCATCGCGTCCGTGCCCCGCCTGCTGATGCTCGACGAACCGTCGATGGGGCTGGCGCCTGCGGTTGCCGATCTCATCTTCGAACGGATCGGCGAGCTGCACCGTGAGGGTGGGCTCACCATCCTCCTGGTCGAGCAGCGTGTCGCGGAAGCGGTGCAATCCTGCGATTTCGGCTATGTTCTGGAGACGGGCCGCGTCGTCCTGGAGGGATCAAGCAACGACTTGCTCGCCGACGACCGCATCAGAACGGCCTATCTGGGCATATGAGCCCATCGCCGTAGGGAGGACGCAAATGACTGGTAAACTGCAGTTCGTCGCGCATGCCATTGTCGCGGCGGGCCTGATCGGGATCGTGGCGCTCGCGCCGGCGGATGCTCCGGCCCAAACCAAGGAGGCCAAGGTCGCTCTTGTCGTGCCGCTGTCCGGGCCATGGGCGCGCCAGGGCCTTCTCGAGCGCGAAGGCGCCGAGATGGCGATCGACGACATCAACGCGTCGGGCGGCATCAAGGCGCTCGGCGGCGCCAAGATGAAGCTCATCGTGGCCGATACCGGCGACAGCGCCGAGAAGGCGAAGAACGCGGCCCAGCGCCTGGTCGCGCAGGAGCCCGATCTCGTCGGCGGCGTCGGCGCATGGCTCAGTTCCTTCACCCTCGCCGTGACCGAGGTCACCGAGCGCGCCGAACTCCCCTGGCTCACCCTTTCCTATTCGGATCAGATCACCAACCGCGGCTTCCACTACGTCTTCCAGACCTCGGCGACTGGCGACCGCCAGGCCGAGCTGGCGCTGCCGACGATCATGAAGGTCGCCGAGAGCGCCAATGAGAAGAAGCCGACCACGGTCGCGATCGTCATGGACAACACCGCGGCGCCGGTGAGCTTCACCAAGCCCATGCGCGGCGGCGGATTGGAAAAGGCCGGGCTCAAGCTGACCGTCGACGAGGTCTTCACACCGCCTCTATCCGATGCGACGCCGCTCATCGCCAAGGTCCGCAGCGCGCGGCCCGACTTCCTGTTCCTGGTGCCGACCGCCGTTCCGGACGACGCTCTCCTGCTGCAGAAAATGACGGAGATGGGCATCCCCCCGACGCGGTTTCCGGTGGTCGGCAACGGCGCGCATCTGGCGGCGCCCGAGTTGCTCAAGACCGCGGGCCCGGAGATCATGGAAGACGTCATGGTGACGCTCGCCAACTGGAGCACCAAGGCGCAGCAGGACCTCATCGATCGTTACAAGAAGCGGACCGGAGAGCCGTGGCTCGGCCAGGACAGCCTCTGTGCCTACGGGCATGTCTGGGTGCTCAAGGACGCTCTAGAAAAGGCCGGCGCCGCCGATCGCCGCAAGGTCGCCGACGCGATCCATGCGATGGACACGACCGAGAGCTCCGCCAAATACTTCGCCGGCGGCCGCGTCAAGTTTGACGAACGGGGCCGCCGCGTCGACGCGCCGCTCGTCATCGTGCAGTGGCAGAAGGGCGAGCCGGTCACCGTCTACCCGCCGGAATCGGCTACGGCCAAGCCGATCTGGGTCAGCAAGTGATATCAGCCGGCGCGAGGG
>DASVOY010000591.1:0-3616 GCA_036383115.1 Allostellaceae bacterium | reverse complement strand
AGAGCCTGGCCGTGGCGGCCGAGAGCGGCGCGCAGCTCGTGCTCATGCACATGGCGGGAGAGCCGCGCGTGTCGCAAGCCGCTGCCGGCCACGACGAACCCGCGCTCGACGTGCTCGATTTCTTCGAGGCGCGCATCGCCGCCTGCGAGGCGGCGGAGATCCCGCGCGAGTGGCTGGTGGTCGATCCCGGCATCGGCTTCGGCAAGGCCGACCCGCATAACCGCGCGCTGCTGGCGCGGCTCACGCTGCTGCATGCGACCGGCTGCGCCGTGGCGCTGGGTGCGTCGCGCAAATCCTTCATCGCCCGCTTGAGCCGCGGCGAGCCGCCGAAGGAGCGGCTCGGCGGCTCGCTCGCGGCGGCGCTCTGGGCGGCGAGTCAGGGCGTGCAGATTCTGCGCGTCCATGATGTCGCGGAGACGCGGCAGGCGCTCGCCATCCGCCAAGCCATCGTGCGCGGCGCGCCATTAGCGCTTTCTTGACTCTGCCGCGGCAAATCTGAAGCTATAGGCTTGAAGACGAATGCTCCGAGGAGTTCGATGACGCGCAAGCTGTTCGGCACGGACGGAATCCGCGGCACCGCCAATATCGAGCCCATGACCGCCGACACCGCGCTCAAGGTGGCGATGGCGGCCGGCAGATGCCTGCGCCGCGGCGACCATCGGCACCTCGCCGTCATCGGCAAGGATACGCGGCTCTCGGGCTACATGATCGAGCCCGCGCTCACCGCGGGGTTCATTGCCATGGGCATGGATGTGGTGCTGGTCGGGCCGCTGCCGACGCCGGCCATCGCCATGCTGACGCGCAGCTTGCGCGCCGACCTCGGCGTGATGATCTCGGCCTCGCACAACCCGTTCGAGGACAACGGCATCAAGCTCTTCGGCGCCGACGGCTACAAGCTTTCGGATGAGATCGAGGCGGCGATCGAGGCGCAGCTCGACAATGGCGCCGAGAGCCGCGTCAAGCCGCTGGAGCTCGGCCGCGCCAAGCGCCTCGACGATGCCGGCGGCCGCTACATCGAGTTCGTCAAGGGCAGCTTCCCCAAGCGCCTCAGGCTCGACGGCCTCAAGGTGGTGATCGACTGCGCCCATGGCGCCGCCTACAAGGTCGCGCCGACCGTGCTGTGGGAGCTGGGCGCCGAGGTGGTCCCGCTCGGCGTCGCGCCCGACGGCCTCAACATCAACCGCGACAGCGGCACCATGGCGACGGGTGCGATGCAGCGCGCCGTGGTCGAGCGTGGCGCCCATCTCGGCATCGCGCTCGACGGCGACGCCGACCGCCTGCTCGTCGCCGACGAGGCCGGACGGCTGCTCGACGGCGACCAACTCATGGCGCTGATCGCGCTGCAATGGCACCGCACGGGCAGGCTCGACGGCGGTGGCGTGGTCGCAACGGTGATGTCGAACCTCGGGCTCGAGCGACACCTCGCGACGCACGGCATCCGCCTCCACCGCACCGCAGTCGGCGACCGCTACGTCGTCGAGGCGATGCGCAGGCTCGGCAGCAATCTCGGCGGCGAGCAGTCCGGCCATATCATCCTCGGCGACTACTCCACTACCGGCGACGGGCTGATGGCCGCGCTCCAGGTGCTGGCAGCCATTGTCGAGACCGGCGCGCCGGCGAGCAGCGTGTGCAACATCTTCGCGCCGATGCCGCAGCTCCTGAAGAACGTGCGCTTCGGCGGCGGCGCGCCGCTCGAGGCCGCGTCGGTGAAGAAGGCGATCAGCGCCGGCGAGCGCCGCCTTGGCAAGTCCGGCAGGTTGATCGTGCGCAAATCGGGCACCGAGCCGCTGATCCGCATCATGGCCGAGGGCGAGGACGAATCGCTCGTTGCCGCCATCGTCGATGAGATCGCCGCTGCCGTCGTGGCCGCGGGCGAGACGGCAGGGCAGGCGGCCGAATGAACGGCCGGGTGCTCATCGTCGCCGGCTCCGATTCCGGCGGCGGCGCAGGCATCCAGGCCGACATCAAGACGGTGACGGCCTTAGGCGGCTATGCCGCGACGGCGATCACCGCGCTCACCGCGCAGAACACCCTGGGCATCTTCGGCGTCCTGCCGATCGAGCCGAGCTTCGTGCGCCAGCAGATGGATGCGGTGCTCGGCGACATCGGCGCCGACTGCATCAAGACCGGCATGCTCCATGACGCGGGGATCATCGCCGCGGTGGCGGATTGTCTCGATGACGCGGCGCCCAGCGTGCCCCTCGTCGTCGATCCCGTGATGCTGGCGACGAGCGGCGACTCCTTGCTCGACCCCTCGGCGATCCAGATATTGAAGTGGCGGCTGATCCCCCGCGCCGCGGTGCTGACGCCCAACCTGCCCGAGGCCGAGGCGCTGCTCGGCCGGCGCATCGCTGGCATCGACGACATGCTCGCCGCTGCCGCCGCGCTGCGCCGGCTCGGCGCTCGGGTCGTGGTACTCAAGGGCGGCCACCTCGCCGGCACGACCGTGCGCGACATGGTGGTCGAGGGCGGGGCCAGCTATGTCCTGGAAAGCCCGCGCATCGAGACGCGGCACACCCACGGCACCGGCTGCACCCTCGCCTCGGCCATCGCCACGGGGCTGGCGCAAGGCATGGCGCCGCGGCCGGCCATCGAGCGCGCCCACGCCTTCGTGCAGCGCGCCATCCGCGCCGCGCCTGGCTACGGCCAGGGCCATGGCCCGCTCAACCACGCGCATACCGTGGTTGACGAACTGTAGCCGGCACGCGTCACACCACCGAGAGATACGACTCCGGCCGCGCCGCCAGCAGCTCGACGAGCCGCTTCAGGCCGCGCTCGAGCTGATCGATCGTGGCGGGCGCGCCGAGGCAGACGCGCACCGCATTGGGGGCCTGCCGGCCGACGGCGAAGGCCGCGGCAGGCGTGATGCCGACGCCGCGGCGCTCGGCGGCGGCGGCGAAATCCTCGGCGCGCCATGGCTCGGGCAGCATCAGCCAGAGATGCGCCGCGCAAGGGTGGGTGCGGTAGTCGTGGCCGGCGAAGAGGCGTCGCACCAGCTCCTGCCGCCGCGCCGCTTCGGCGCGCTTCTCGGCGACCAGCCGATCGCCCGTGCCGTCCTCGATCCACTGCGAGGCGATGCGCGCCATGAGTGGCGGCGCGGTATAGGTCGTCGCGCGCACGGCGTCGATGACGCGCTCTGTCAGCGCCGGCGGGCAACGCACATAGCCGATGCGCAGGCCGGGAACGAAGCTTTTCGAGATCGACGTGACGTAGAAGGCGTGCTCGGGCGCGAACGCGGCGAGCGGCGGCAGCGGCTTTTCCAAGAGAAAGCCGTAGACATCGTCCTCGATCAGCGTCACCCGGTGGCGCTCGGCCACCTCGGCGAGCGCGCGCCGCCGCTCCATCGGCATGGTCGCCGCCGTCGGGTTGTGAAGCGTCGGCAGGACATAGGCGGCGCGCACCCTCCCGCTTCGGCAGGCGGCAGCCAGCGCCTCGGGCACCAGCCCCTGCTCGTCGAGCGCGACGGCCGCGACCTTGAGATGGAGCAAGCTCGCCGCCGCGCGCAGGCCGGGGTAGGTGAGGCTTTCGACCGCGATGGTGTCGCCGGGCTCGGCAACGGCCGCGAGGATCGACGCCATCGCGTGCTGTGCGCTCGTGGTGACCAGCACCTGCTCCA
>DASVOY010000590.1:0-2642 GCA_036383115.1 Allostellaceae bacterium | reverse complement strand
TCGATCCCCGTTCACCGTTACGAGCTGGGCCGGCAGGATCACGGGGGTACGCGGATGGCTGCGCCGATCCTGCGCAGCGGCCAGCTTGCTTGCAGGCGCCTGCGAGCCGTCTTTGCCGCCGGGAGTGTCGGATGCCGACATGGCAAGCCCTCCGGAAATTATCCGGGGTAGAGTAAACGGCGACTCTTTAACGTGCCGTTCGCGCGACCGGTCTTTTGCCTAAAGGTTGTGACAACCGCGACGGATCGTCATGGGTGAGCGCACCGGCATCTCGGTGCACGTCGACCTGGCGCCAGTTGAGCGTGTGATGCCTCGGCCGTCGGGCAAGCGCCGCTTACCCGCCTTGGGCAGGCGACGGGCCGTCCCTTCGTTGGGGCGCGCAGTGCCAGTGCTCTAGCGGCGGTCGCCGCCAGAGCCGGATTTATCGTGCTCGCGAGCCTCGATCGTCTCGCGGCTGACCAGCTTGTTGAAACTGCTTTTCTTGCCGTCGGCGGTCTCGTCCTCATAGACGAAGGCGAGGTTCGCCTCATCGAACTTCTTGAACCAATCGTCCCACGAGATCTCCTCGAGGTTTTCGTCATCGGCATGGGGCGCGCCCGGGAATTCGAGCCGGATGATGCCGGGATCGTCCTTGCGGCGGGTCGAGCGCACCGCCGCAGGCTTGGCGCCGCGCTCCTCGGCCCATCTGCGAATGGTCTCGTGGTCGGTCGTCACCTTCGTCGTCGCCATGCCAGCCTCCTCGCCTTCGCGGTCCCACAAGGGGGCAACGCCGACGGTCGAGTGCCGTTCCGGCCCACAAGCTCAGCGCGGAAAGCCGCGCAAGCCCTCGTCGAGCGGCACGCCGAAGCTGTTGAGTGCCATGGCCAGCGCGAGGTAATTGCCGATGGTGAACACGATATCCATGAGCTGCGGCGTCTCGTACTGCTCGGTCAGCGTCGCCCAGGTCGTGCTGCCGATCCGCTGCGAGCGATGCAGCTCGTCGGCCGCGCGCAGCAGCGCCGCCTCGGCGCGCGTCCAGCCCGGCGCGTCGGGTCCGGCGGCGATGCGCACGATCTCGGCATCGCTCAGCCCGGCGCGCTTGCCGATCTCCTGGTGGTGGCCCCATTCGTACTCGGCGCGGGCGAGCCAGGCCACGCGCAGGATCAGCATCTCGCGCTCGCGCGCCGCGAGGCTGGACTTGAACAGGATGTGGTTGGCGAAAGGCAGCCAGCGCTTCAGCAGCTTGGGATGGCGCACCAGGGTCTTGAAGATGTTGTGCACGCGCCCGCCCTGCGCCATCGGCGCCAGCAGCGCACGCTGCTCGTCGTCCCAATTCTTCTCGTCGAGCGGCGCGATGCGCGGCTTTGCGGATCGCATGTCTCCCTCCCTTCCAATAAGGCTAGACCTTGGCCAGTATCGCCTTCTTGATCTCCCGGATGCGCGCCTCGTCGCGCCGATAGAACGTCCATTGCTTGATCCGCTTGGCGCGCAGCAGCCCGGCCTGGGAGAGCACTTTGAGATGCTCGCTCACCGTCGGCTGGCTCACGCCGAGCTTCTCGGCGATCAGCACGCCGCAAACGCCGTCCTTGACCAGGTCGCCGTCGACCTGCGGCCGGAAATGCGCTTGCGGGTCCTTCAGCCATTCGAGGATGAGGAGCCGGCGCTCGCTGGCGAGGGCGCGGATGGCAGGCACGACAGACATATTGCCAATTTCCTAATTCCCTAACTAATGTCAAGGAGGCCACGGGACGAGGGAGGATGCCAGATGAGCGAGGAGGTGACCAGCCGCGAGCGGATCGCGCGGACCGAACGGCTCATTCGGCCGCATATCCGGCGCACGCCGGTGATCGAGGTCGACGGCGCCGATTTCGGCCTCGATCCCGGCCGCCTCACGCTCAAGCTCGAGCTGTTTCAGCATTCGGGCTCGTTCAAGGCGCGCGGCGCCTTCGCCAATCTGCTGGGACGGCAGGTTCCCGCCGCGGGCGTCGTCGCCGCCTCCGGCGGCAACCATGGCGCCGCCGTCGCCTATGCCGCGATGAAGCTCGGCATGCCTGCGAAGATCTTCGTCCCCGCCATCTCCTCCCCGGCCAAGGTGTCGCGCATCCGCGGCTACGGCGCGGACCTTGTCATCGCCGGCGAGCGCTACGCCGACGCGCTCGCCGCGAGCGAGGAATGGGCGGCCCGCACGGGCGCGCTGCCGGTTCACGCCTTCGACGAGACCGAGACCCTGCTCGGCCAGGCGACGCTCGGCCGCGAGCTCGAGCAGCAGGCCGGCGACCTCGACACGCTCCTCGTGGCGGTCGGCGGCGGCGGGCTGATCGGCGGCATCGCCGCGTGGTATGGCGGTCGGGTCAAGGTGGTCGGCGTCGAGCCGGAAGCCGCGCCGACGCTGACCCGGGCGCTCGCCGCCGGACGGCCGGTCGATGCCGAAGCGGGCGGCATCGCTGCCGATTCGCTGGCGCCGCGCCGCGTCGGCGAGCGCGTGTTCCCGATCGCAAAGCGTTACGTGGAGCGTGTCATTCTGGTCAGTGACGATGCCATCCGCCGGGCGCAGGCGGCGCTGTGGGACGCCCTGCGCGTCGTCGCCGAGCCGGGTGGTGCCGCCGCTCTGGCGGCCTTGCTCGCCGGAGGCTACCGGCCCCGCCACGACGAGCATGTCGGCG
>DASVOY010000589.1:0-2828 GCA_036383115.1 Allostellaceae bacterium | reverse complement strand
ATCGGCGTCGAAGGCCTCGTTGCTCGCCGCGGTGTGCCGACCCTCCTCCTTGTAGGGCCCGTAGAGATAGAGCGGGCCGCCCGGCGGCAGCACCCGGGCAGCGCCGGCCATCAGCCCCTCCGAGGCCGACCATGGCGCGATGTGGATCATGTTGATGCAAACAACCGCCGCGGCACCTGTTACCGGCCAATCGGGCGCGGCCGCGTCGAGGGCGAGCGGCGGCGACAGGTTGGGCGCGCCGCTTGCCGCGCAAAAAGCGGCGATGCTCGCCCGGGCACGCGGGTCGGGATCGGTCGGCTGCCAGGTCAGCTGCGGCAGCGCCGCGGCGAAGAAGGCCGCATGCTCGCCGCCGCCGCTCGCCACCTCGAGCACGAGTCCCGCGGGTGGCAGCACGCGGCGCAGCACCGCCAGGATCGGTTCCCGGTTGCGCGCCGCCGCCGGCGCGTAGAGGCGGGGGTCACGCGTTTCGCCCATGCCGGCCAAGCTATCGGCCCGCCGCGCCTGGGACAAGGCGGCTCAGCCCGACGGCTTGTCGCCGTAGAGCAGGAGTTGCGGCAGGACCTGAAATTTTGGCGCCGCCACGCCGTCATAGTCGAGGCGCCAGATCAGGTCGAAGCGGTCGTCCGGCCATTTCGCCGGCGCGTCCGTCGCCTTGAGTGCGGCCGCCAGCGCCGGGATGCGGCCGTGATGCCAGGAAACCAGCACGACCTTGCCGTCGTATTTCTTGCCGAGCAGCTCGGCGGCAAGCGCCGCGTAGTCGTCGTCGGCATAGCGGTCGTCGATGGCCAGGGCGAGCTCGCGCGCGAGCGGCTTCAGCGTCAGCACAGGGCGATGACTCTCGCTGGTGCGGGCGGTGGCGAAGAGCGCGTCGATCGCCGGGTAGACGCCGCCATTGCGCGTGGAGTCGAAGAGCGCCGAGAGCGCGCCTGCGCGCTGATAGCCCTTGGGCGCCAGATGGATGTCCTCTACGGCCGGCTTTTCGGCATGGCGGATGATCAGGACGAGCTTCGGCATGGCAATGGCTCCATTGATGTCGGCACTATCGCATGCGGCGATGCTGCCCCGAACGATGGCATCGTCCGTCCTCTCGACCCGCTTCTCGCGCGACTCGTCCGACCGCGGCGCACCGGCGTTAGTCGGACAGACCGGGACGCAATCCCCCATTCCGGCTGGGGTTGAATGCCCGGAGGACGCATGCTAGGAGCCTAGGGAACACCCATGATCGATCGCCTCAAGGCGTGGCTGACGGAGGAGCAGGGGGAATTTTCAGGCGACCGGGATGAGCTGCAGCTGGCCGTGGCGGCGCTGCTGATGGAAGCCGCCCAGGTCGACGGCAACCTCGGCGAGCCGGAGCGGGCGGCGGTGCAGCGGCTCCTGGAGCGCCGCTTCGGCTTGACGGCGCAAGCATCGCAAGCGCTCGCGGCGACGGGCGAACGGCAGGCCGCGCGGTCGACGCAGCTCTTCGGCTTCGCCCGCACCATCAATGAGCGGCTACCGCGCGAGCGGCGCGTCGAGCTCATCGAGATGCTGTGGGAAGTCGCTTACGCCGACGGCACGCTCGATCCCCTGGAGGATTCCATGTTGCGCCAGGTCGGCGGCCTCATCGATGTTCCCGACCAAGAGCGCGGCGCCGCCCGCCAGCGCGTGCTCCGGCGGCTCGGCATCGCGGATTGATCAGGTGGGGAGCCCGTACGTGGAGAAGAGTGCTGAACCATGACCTATGTCGTCACCGAAGCCTGCATCAAGTGCAAGTACCTGGACTGCGTCGAGGTGTGCCCGGTGGACTGTTTCTATGAGGGCGAGAACATGCTCGTCATCCACCCTGACGAATGCATCGATTGCGGCGTCTGCGAGCCGGAATGCCCGGCCGAGGCCATCGTCCCCGACAGCGAGCCGGTCGCCGAGAAGTGGATCGAGCTCAACCGCCAATATTCGACCAGCTGGCCCAACATCACCCGAAAGGGCGAGCCGCCCGCCGACGCCGACGAGTGGAAGGGCGTTCCCGATAAGTTCGAGAAATTCTTTAACCCGAATCCGGGAAAACGCTAAGCCGGGCGCGGCTTTGGAGCGTGCTTGGCGCGTCCGCGCGGTGCTTCCACTGGCATATAGCGCTACTTTGTGATATATAGTTCCGACGACGCGAGGTCATCGCGTTGCTCCCGGTATAGAGAGGGCCCGGGCAGTGAGCCGATCCGTGCGTGCCGGTGGCGCGCGCGGTTTCGGGAGGTGGCGTTTGCGTCTCGACCATTCCGGCCCGGTCTCGTTGCGCCTTTAGTTGAGAGAAAGAGATGTCCGAAAAGCTTGGTTTTGCTGCTGGCGATCTCGTCGTCTATCCGACGCATGGGGTCGGCAAGATCCTGGGCATCGAGACGCAGGAGATCGCCGGCTACACCTTGAGCGTCTTCGTCGTCCATTTCGACAAGGACCGGATGACCTTGCGCGTGCCGCTCGCCAAGGCGAAAGGCTCGGGGCTGCGGCGGCTGTCGACGCGCAAGGAGATGGATGCGGCGCTCGCGAAGCTGAAGGGCCGGTCGCGCGCCAAGCGCACCATGTGGAGCCGGCGCGCCCAGGAATACGAGCAGAAGATCAACTCGGGCGATCCCGGATCGATCGCCGAGGTGGTGCGCGACCTCTACCGCAACGCCGGCCAGCCCGAGCAATCCTATAGCGAGCGGCAGATCTACCAGGCGGCGCTCGATCGTCTCGTGCGTGAGTTCGCCGCGGTGGAGAAGATCGATGAGGACACCGCGGTCCGTCGCCTCGAGCAGATGCTGAGCGCGGCGTGAGCCGAGCCGCGGCGCCGCGGGTGGTGCGGCGCCAGGTCTGAA
>DASVOY010000588.1:0-1511 GCA_036383115.1 Allostellaceae bacterium | reverse complement strand
CGCCGCTGCCATTGCCGTTGCCCGGGGCATCGTCGAGCAGCGCCGTGAGCTTGCCCTCGCCGTCGCGCTCGACGCGCAGGATCGGGTGGATGACGAGATGGACGGTGAAGCCTTCGCCGGCGAGCGCCGCGGTGATGGAGTCGACGAGGAACGGCATGTCGTCGTTGACGATCGCGACGACCGGGCGCGGCGAGCGCCAGCCGTCGCTCTCGGCGCTGGGCGCGATGAAGCGCAGCTTGGCGCGGCCGGGCAGCCGCGTCTCGGCGAAATGCCACAGGCTGAGCGCGGCGCCGTAGAGATCCTCGGGCGCGCGCGCCAGGATGTCCTCGGGCGGCACATGCGAATAGAAGCGGCGCACGAAGCGCGCCACCGCTTGGGCGCGGCCGTCGCCCAGGCGCCGCGTCGCCAGCGCCGCCACCGCCTCGACCGCCTCGTTCTTCTGCTCCTCGGCGCGGATCGCCATGATGGGCCTCCCCACCTGCCCTTTCGGGCATGTTAGCAGCAAACCACGACAGCGGGCATGCGACGTGCGGTTGCATTGGCCGTGCCATCGCGTGCGCATCACGACACGGGCGCCCCGACCTCAAGTAGCGGCTATGACATTTATGGTCATCTCAGCGTTGTGATTTGACTTCGCCGCGACGCTGTCCGGCAATTGGCCCGAGGGAACGACGCACATCACCAAAGGGGAAATGCCATGAGGAGGAACAGTCGGATTTTCGCGGCGGCGCTGACGAGCGTGGCGGCGGGCGCGTTGCTGGCGACGACGCTGGCGAGCCCGGCGGCGGCGGACAGCAGCAGCACGGTGCGCTGGAAGACCATCATCGGCATCATCCAGGCCGCCAATGTCGTCGGCGGCATCGGCGGCGGCGGCCAGCCCTGGTCGACTTTGGGCGGCGACGCGCGCGTCGATCTGTCGAGCGGCCGGATCGATTTCGAAGTGCGCGGCCTCGTGCTCGCCGGCGGCAACACCATCGGCACGCGCGCCGGCATCGCCAAGGTCAAGGGCACGCTGGTCTGCGATCCCGGCGCTGCCGATCAGGCGATCGTCGACACGCCCGCCGTCGATCTGAGCCTCACCGGCGACGCCGAGTTCGACGGCAATGTCGGCCCGATCCGGCCGTCTGCACGCCCAACAACACGGCCTTCCTGGTGCGCATCGCCGCCGCCGCGCCGGGCGACCGTTGGCTCGCCAACGGCTCGGTGCGCAGCTCACATGGCGACTGAGGATATCGCCTAGCCGCGCCAGAACGGCTTCGCGCACTCCCACGCCGCGTCGCCCGGCGTCATGCCGATGTCACGCAGCTCGCGCTCGCTGAGACGCGCGAGCTGCTCGCGGTCGCGCGCGCGCCGATGCCACGCGGCAACGATGCGGGCGATGCGCGCGATCAGTCCTTCGGACGCCGCCGCTTGCGGGCGACGATCTCGCCGCACCCGTGCCGCGACGGGCTCACGTGCCACACTGATCATGGTGAAGCTCCGTATTTCCATGGCAGCAGGATGCGAGGGCA
>DASVOY010000587.1:0-2632 GCA_036383115.1 Allostellaceae bacterium | reverse complement strand
CGCGTCGCCACAATAGGGCGAGCCCCGCTTTGGACGGAGAGACGCCGATGGACGACAAGACCCGAACGGAACTCGAGGCCGCTTCCTTCCGCCGGCTGGTGCAGCATCTGCGCAAGCGCACCGATGTGCAGAACCTCGATCTGATGAATCTCGCCGGCTTCTGCCGCAACTGCCTGTCGCGCTGGTACCGCGAGGCGGCCGCTGAGCGCGGCATGACGCTGCCCGATCCCGAGGCGCGCAAGATCGTCTATGGCATGCCGTACGAAGAGTGGAAGGCAAAGTACCAGAAAGACGACAAGAAACCCGTCTCCGGTGCCGCGCACAAGCACTAACGCCGACGCCAACGTCGCACCCGGCGCGCGGCATCTTGCGCAGCTGCGCGCGCTTCGATAGGGTCGACGCAAAGGTCGAAAAAGAGGGGGAGCCCAATGCCGGATGTCGGCGGCATCGCCGGTGAGCGCTTGAAATCCTTCATCGAGCGCATCGAGCGCTTGGAAGAGGAGAAGCGGGCGCTCTCCGAGGACATCAAGGAAGTCTATGCCGAGGCCAAGGGCGTCGGCTTCGACACCAAGATCATGCGGCAGATCGTCAAGATCCGCAAAATGGACCAGGATGATCTCGACGAGCAGGAGACGCTGCTCGACGTCTACAAGCGCGCCCTCGGCATGATCCCCGATCTTCCCACGGAAGTAGCGGCGGAGTAGCAGCTACTCCGCCATCGGATGAAGTTCTAGCTCAGCGGCTTCGGGTTGCGCGCGAAGACGGCGCTCGCGCGCAGGATGCGCTCGCCCTCGACGGTGAGATAGGCGTTGGCGAACGCGAGGCGGCTGCCGCTCTTCTGCACATCGACATGCGCCTCGACCCAATCGCCGAGCTTGGCGCTGCCGGCGAAGTCGGCCGACAGGTTCGCGGTCAGGAAGGACGCCGGCGGATCCTCGCGATAGGCGAGGCTGTAGCCGAGCGCGATGTCGGCGAGCGTCATCAGCAGACCGCCATGCGCGAACCCCCGCGCATTGGCATGCTTCTCCAGGATGCGCAACCCGACGATCAGCCGCTCGCCGTCGCGCCGGTAATAGAAGGGTCCGGTCGCCTCGAGAAAGGGGCTCGTGCGGAAGAGCGGCGCGAAGCCCTCGGGTACCGTCGCCATCGGCGATCAGAGCTCCGCGCGGATGCGCTCGGCGACAGCGGCGATGCGCGCACGGTCGCCGGGCTTCGGCGTCCAATTCACCTTGAGCTTGTCATTGTGCCGCCGCGGCAGCACATGCAGATGGAAATGCGGCACCGACTGCGCCGCCCCCGGACCGTTCGCCTGCAGCAGGTTGAGCCCGTCCGGCTTCATCGCGGCATTCACCGCTTTGGCGAGCTTGATCGCGGTGGCGCCGGCAGCCGCGAAAACCTCGGCCGGCAGGTCGAACACGGTCGGGTGATGCGCCTTCGAAATCACCAGGCAGTGGCCGTCATTGACGGGATTGATGTCCATGAAGGCGAGCGTCTCGTCGTCCTCGTAGAGCTTCAAGCACGGGACCTCACCCGCGACGATCTTGCAGAAGATGCAATCGGGATCGCTCGCCATCGCCGCCTCCGGCGTTGCTCAACGAAGCCTAGCCGAGCTTGTGCATTCTCGCCAGCATTTGTCGCGCCGGCATCGGTGTTCCGTCACTCGGCGGCGATGGCATGCGGCGCCGGCGGCGAGCGGAAGGCGTCGAGCAGTTTCTCCTGCCGCGCGCGCGCCGCGGCGAGGTTCGCCATCTTGACGTGACCGAACCCGCGGATCTGCTCCGGCACGCTCGCGAGCTCGATGGCGAGCGCGTGGTTCTCGGGCGTCAATCCCGCGATCAGCTCGTCGACCGTCGCCTCGTATTCCGCGATGAGGCGGCGCTCGGTCCGGCGCTCCTCGCTGCGGCCGAAGGGATCGAGCGGCGTGCCGCGCAGGAATTTGAGCTTCGCCAGCACGCCGAAGGCGCGCAGCATCCAGGGCCCGTAGCGGCGCTTCTTGAGATGGCCGGTCGTGGGGTCGCGCTCCGCCAGGAGCGGCGGCGCGAGGTGGAATTCGAGGCTGAAATCGCCCTCGAACTGCCGGTGCAGCTTCTTCAGGAACGTGCCATCGGTATAGAGCCGCGCCACCTCGTACTCGTCCTTGTAGGCCATGAGCTTGAAGAGGTTGCGCGCCACCGCCTCGGCGAGGCCGACGGCGCCCGGCACCATGCCCTGCTCGGCGCGCCCGGCGCGGCGCACCAGCCGCTCATAGCGCGCGGCATAGGCGGCGTCCTGATAGGCGGCGAGGAAGGCGCTGCGTCGCGCGATGATGTCGTCGAGAGTCTGCGACAGGCGCTCACCTTCCCCCGGCGCCGGCGCGGCGATGCGCTCGACCGCTGCGCGATCGATTGCCGCCCAGCGGCCCCAGCGGAAGGCGCGGCGATTGAAATCGACCGCCACGGCGTTGAGGTCGATGGCGTGCTCGATCGCCTCGGCGACGATCGGGATCAAGCCCTTCTGATAGGCGTAGCCGAGCACGAAGAGGTTGGTCGCGATCGAATCGCCGAGCAGCGCCGTGGCAAGCCGCGTGGCGTCGATGAAGTCGGCATTCCCCGCGCCGACCGCAGCGGCGATCTGCTGCGTGAGCTCGCGCTGC
>DASVOY010000586.1:0-9283 GCA_036383115.1 Allostellaceae bacterium | reverse complement strand
CCGCGCGTGCGCGACTTCCGCGGCTTGTCGGGCAAGAGCTTCGATGGGCGGGGCAATTACGCGCTCGGCCTCAAGGAGCAGCTGGTATTCCCGGAGGTCAACTACGACGAGGTCGATGCCGTGCGCGGCATGGACATCATCATCGTCACGACGGCGAAGACCGACGCGGAGGCGAAGGCTCTCCTGCGCGGCTTCCAGATGCCGTTCGTCAACTAAGGGCCAGAGAGGGCAAACCCCATGGCGAAGACCAGTTCGGTGAACAAGAACAATCGGCGCGCGCAGATGGTGAAGCGCCTGTCGGCCAAGCGCGCTCGCCTCAAGGCGGTCGCCGAGGACCGCTCGCTGCCGCCGGAGGAGCGCTTCGCGGCGCGGCTCAAGCTCGCGGAGATGCCGCGCAATTCCTCCTCGACGCGCATCCGCAATCGCTGCGCCCTCACCGGGCGCCCGCGTGGCTATTACCGCAAATTCAAGCTGTCGCGCATCGCGCTGCGCGAACTCGCCTCGGCCGGCCAGATCCCCGGCATGGTCAAGTCGAGCTGGTAAGGGAGAGATAGCGCATGTCGATGACCGATCCGCTCGGGGATATGTTGACCCGCATCCGCAACGGACAGCGGGCGCACCAGAGCGTCATACAGTCGCCGTCGTCCAAGATTCGGGCGAACGTGCTGGAAGTGCTGCAGCGCGAGGGCTATATCCGGGGATACTCGCGCGAGGAGGTGCGCCCCGGCATCGCCGAGCTCAAGATCGAGCTCAAATATGTCGATGGCGAGCCGGTGATCCGCGAGATCACCCGCGTCTCCAAGCCGGGCCGGCGCATCTATTCCAAGATCTCCGACCTGCCGCGGGTCTACAACGGGCTCGGCATCGCCATCCTGTCGACGCCGCGCGGCGTGATGTCGGACAACGAGGCCCGCGCCGCCAATGTCGGCGGCGAGGTCCTGTGCCGCGTATTCTGAGGTAACGAGAGATGTCCCGCATCGGCAAATACCCCGTAGCCATCCCCCAGGGCGTCACCGTCGAGGTGGCGGGCTCGACCATCACCGCCAAGGGCAAGCTCGGCACGCTCAAGCTGCCGGTGAGCGGCGAGGTTACCGCGGCGGTCCAGGACGGCAAGGTGGTGGTGAAACCGAAAACGGAGACCAAGCGCGCCCGCGTGCATTGGGGCACGACGCGCGCCCTCATCAACAACATGGTGGCCGGCGTCTCCAAGGGCTTCACCAAGAACCTCGAGATCGAGGGCGTCGGCTATCGCGCCGCGGTCCAGGGCAAGAACCTGGTGCTGCAGCTGGGATACAGCCACGACGTGATCTTCCCGATCCCGAGCGACATCAAGATCACCTGCGAGAAGCCGACCGCGATCGCCATCAGCGGCGCCGACCGGCAGCGGGTGGGGCAGACGGCGGCGGTGATCCGCGCCTTCCGCAAGCCCGAGCCCTACAAGGGCAAGGGCATCAAATATGCCGACGAGCAGATCCGTCGCAAGGAAGGCAAGAAGAAGTAGGGGCAGAGCGATGACCAGCAAATCCAAGGACCTGTACAGCCGCCGCCAGCGGCGGGTGCGCGCGCGCATCGCCAGGCACAGCGGCGGCAAGCTGCGGCTCTCGGTGTTCCGCTCCTCGAAGCACATCTATGCCCAGGTGATCGACGACGCGGCAGGCCGCACCCTGGCCGCCGCCTCCAGCGTCGAGAAGGACCTGCGCGCGAGCCTCAAGAAGAGCACCGACAAGGCCGCGGCAGCGGCGGTCGGCAAGCTCATCGCCGAGCGCGCCAAGGCCGCCGGCGTCGCCGCCGTCGTGTTCGACCGCGGCGGCTATCTCTTCCATGGCCGGGTCAAGGCCCTGGCCGACGCCGCCCGCGAGGGCGGGCTCACTTTCTAGGAAAGACCTTTCATGGCACGCACACCAGGCAGCAGCGCACGGCCCGGCGGAGGCAGCGGACGACCGGGCGGCGGCGCACGACCACCGGGCGGTGAACGGCCGGCGGGCGGCGGCGGGCGCGAGCGCCGCGGCCGGCGCGGCGACGGCGATCGCCAGCCGCGCGACCGCGAGGACAGCGAGTTCGTCGAGAAGCTCGTCGGCATCAACCGCGTCGCCAAGGTGGTGAAGGGCGGCCGGCGCTTCGGCTTCGCCGCGATCGTCGTCGTCGGCGACAGCAAGGGCCGGGTCGGCTACGGCGCCGGCAAGGCGCGCGAGGTGCCGGAGGCGATCCGCAAGGCGACGGAGCAGGCGCGCCGCGCCATGATCCGCGTGCCGTTGCGCGAAGGCCGCACCTTGCATCACGACATCATCGGCCGCTATGGCGCGGGCGAGGTCATCGTGCGCGCGGCGCAGCCCGGCACCGGCATCATCGCCGGCGGCCCGATGCGCGCCATCTTCGAGGCGCTGGGCGTGCAGGACGTGGTGGCGAAGTCGGTCGGCACCTCCAATCCGCACAACATGATCAAGGCGACCTTCCAGGCCTTGAGCCGTTCGGTCAGCCCGCGCACCGTGGCGCAGCGCCGCGGCCGCAAGGTGAGCGAGATCCTCGGGCGCCGCGAGGGCGCAGCCGAGGCGCGGGAGTAGGCAGCATGGCCGAAGACAAGAAGAAGCCGGCGAAGAAGGCGGCGAAACCCGCGGCCGAGAAGACCGAGAAGCCGGCGGCCGGCGCGGCGTCGGCGACGGCGACCAAGAAGGTAGCGAAGCCCGCGGCCGATCCGGCGGCGGACGCGGCCAGGAAGGCGGCGAAAAAGGAAGCAAAGAAGGCGGCAAAGCAGGCCGCGAGACAGGCGACGAAGCAGGCGGCTGCGCCGGCTCGGGCCAAGCCCCGGCCTGCACCCAAACCTGCCGCGCCGCCCAAGCCGACGCAGGCGCCGGAGAGAACCCTCAAGGTGACCCAGATCGCGAGCCCGATCGGCCGCCAGGCCTATCAGCGCGCGACGCTCAAGGGCCTCGGCCTCAACAAGATACGCCGCTCGCGCATCCTCGAGGACACGCCGGCGGTGCGCGGCATGATCGAGGCGGTGAAGCATCTGGTGCAGGTCGACGCCGCGTCGTGATTGCGGCGGCCGGCCGGCGGACGGATAATCAGCCGCGCGCGCCCTTGGGACGCCGCGGCCAAGGTGGTGGGTGATGAAGCTCAACGAGATCAGGGACAACAACGGCGCGCATTACCGCGCCAAGCGCGTCGGCCGCGGCATCGGCTCGGGCAAGGGCAAGACCAGCGCCCGCGGCGGCAAGGGCCAGACGGCGCGCACCGGCGTCGCCTTGAACGGCTTCGAGGGCGGCCAGACGCCGCTCCATCGCCGGCTGCCCAAGCGCGGCTTCAGCCACACGGAGTTCCGGGCCAAATTCCACATCGTCAATCTCGGCCGGCTGCAAACGGCGCTTGACGCCGGCCGGCTCAAGGCCGATGTGACGGTGGATGGCGCGGCGCTCGTCGCGGCGGGCGTGCTGCGCTGTGTCGGCGACGGTGTCCGGCTCCTCGCCAAGGGCGAGCTCAAGGCGCCGCTCACCATCGAGGTGACGGGCGCGTCCAAGGCGGCGGTCGCCGCGGTGGAGAAGGTCGGGGGTAAGGTTGTGGTCAAGGCGCCGCGGAAGCCGGAAGCGGCCGCCGCAGCAAAGGGCGCTTAGGCAACTCCTAAGCCCAAGGATGGCATAGATGGCGTCAGCCGCCGAACAGCTCGCGGCGAATATCAACCTCTCCGCCTTCGCCAAGGCGACCGAGCTCAAGAACCGCATCTGGTTCACGCTGGGCGCGCTGGTGATCTACCGGCTCGGCACCTACATCCCGCTGCCCGGCATCGATCCGCAGATCCTGCACGAGATCGTCACGCGCCAGGTCGGCGGCATCCTCGGCATGGTCGACATGTTCTCGGGCGGGGCGCTCGGGCGCATGACGATCTTCGCCCTCAACATCATGCCCTACATCTCCGCCTCGATCATCGTGCAGCTGCTGACCGCGGTGGTGCCGACGCTCGAGGCGCTCAAGAAGGAGGGCGAGAGCGGGCGCAAGAAGCTCAACCAGTATACGCGCTACGGCACGGTCTTCCTCGCCGCCGTCCAGGCCTACGGTATCGCCGTTGGGCTCGAGGGCGCGGGCCAGGGCGGGCAGTCGCCGGTCATCGATCCCGGCCTCTTCTTCCGCTTCACCACCCTGATCACGCTGACCGGCGGCACCGTCTTCCTGATGTGGCTCGGCGAGCAGATCACCGCGCGTGGCGTCGGCAACGGCATCTCGCTCATCATCTTCTCCGGCATCGTCGCGCGCATGCCTGCCGCGCTGGCGCAGCTGCTCGAGCTCGGCCGGGTGGGCTCGGTGCCCTTCTTCCTCATCGGCGTCTTCCTGGTGCTGGCGGTCGGCGTCATCGCCTTTATCGTGTTCATGGAGCGGGCGCAGCGGCGCATCCTGGTGCAGTACCCCAAGCGCCAGGTGGGCAACAAGATGTTCGGCGGCGAGGCCTCGCACCTGCCGCTGAAGCTCAACACCTCAGGCGTGATCCCGCCGATCTTCGCCTCCTCGCTGCTGCTGCTGCCGGCGACCTTTGCGGGCTTCAGTGCCAGCCAGGGGGGCTGGATTGCCGACATCGGCGGCTATGTCCGGCATGGCGCGCCGCTCTATATCCTGCTCTATGTCGCGCTCATCATCTTCTTCTGCTTCTTCTACACCGCCATCGTCTTCAACCCGACCGAGACGGCCGACAATCTGCGCAAATATGGCGGGTTCGTGCCTGGCATCAGGCCGGGCAAGAACACGGCCGACTACCTCGACTACGTCCTCACCCGGCTCACCGTCATCGGCGCGCTTTACCTGGCCGCCGTCTGCGTGCTGCCGGAGATCCTGGTGTCGCAATACAACGTGCCGTTCTATTTCGGCGGCACCAGCCTGCTGATCGTCGTCAGCGTCACCATGGACACGGTGGCGCAGATCCATTCCCATCTCCTGGCGCACCAGTACGAGGGCCTGATCAAGAAGGCCAAGCTGCGCGGGAGACGCGGGTGAACATCATCCTGCTGGGACCACCGGGTGCCGGCAAGGGCACCCAGGCCAAGCGGCTCGAGGAGAAATACGGCCTGGTGCAGCTCTCGACCGGCGACATGTTGCGCGCCGAGCGCAATTCCGGGAGCGAACTCGGCCGCAAGGTCCAGGCGATCATGGATGCCGGGAAGCTGGTCTCCGACGACATCATCATCGACCTCATCGCCAAGCGCATCGACGAACTCGGCGGCAAAGGCTTCATCCTCGACGGCTTTCCACGCACCGTACCTCAGGCCGAGGCGCTCGACCGGATGCTGCCGGAGAAGAAGCAGAAGCTCGATCATGTCATCGAGATAACCGTGGACGAACCGGCGCTGATCGATCGCATCGCCGGCCGGTTCAGCTGCGCCAAATGCGGCACCAGCTACCACGACCGCTTCCATCGGCCGAAGGTCGAGGGGGTGTGCGACGTCTGCGGCTCGCACGATTTCGTCCGCCGGGCCGACGACCGGCCGGAGGCGGTGAAGACCCGGCTTGAGGCCTACCGGCAGCAGACCGCGCCGATCCTGCCCTATTACCGAAAGAAGGGCATCCTGCGGCAGGTCGACGGCATGGCCGACATCGACGACGTCACCCGCCAGATCGAAGCGATCCTGAAGCGGCAATGAGCGCTTGGGGCACTTGACCGTGGCCCAGGCTCAACAGATTCGGGAGCATCCCGGCGATCTTCGCTTGACGGTTGCTGCCGTGTGGGTCGACCTCGGCGACGCGGCGACCATCTGCGGGGCGCGGATGTCTCCGTCGGCGGGGCGTCGGGTTGACATATTTCCGGGGAACCCTATATGCGCCGTAACAGCCCAGGGCCATTGACTTTAGGACGCGCGTTCCTATAATGCGCGCCCTCGGCCAATAGCGGCTTTGTCATCGCCCGACACCACAGCTAAGGAGAAGCGCAGGTGGCGCGTATAGCTGGCGTCAACATCCCAAGCCAGAAGCGGGTCCCGATCGGGCTCATGTACATCCACGGCATCGGCCGCACCACGGCGGAGAAGATCTGCACGGCGCTGAGCATCCCGCCGCAGCGGCGCGTGCATGAGCTGACCGATGACGAGGTGCTGCGCATCCGCGAGCTCATCGACCGCGAATACACCGTCGAGGGCGACCTCCGGCGCCAGGTGGCGATGAACATCAAGCGGCTGATGGATCTCGGCTGCTACCGCGGCCTCCGGCACCGCAAGGGCCTGCCGGTCCGCGGTCAGCGCACGCACACCAATGCGCGAACGCGCAAGGGGCCGGCGCGGCCGATCGCCGGCAAGAAGCCGGTCACCAAGTAAGCCCCGAGAGGACGAACTCACCCATGGCGAAGCCTGCTGCAGCGCCGCGTCTGCGCCGTCGCGAACGCAAGAACATCACCTCCGGCGTTGCGCATGTGAACGCAACCTTCAACAACACCATGATCACCCTCACCGACGCGCAGGGCAATACCATCGCCTGGTCGTCGTCGGGGACCATGGGGTTCAAGGGCTCGCGCAAATCCACCCCCTACGCGGCGCAGATGGCCGCCGAGGACGCCGGCAAGAAGGCGATGGAGCACGGCATGCGCACGCTCGAGGTCGAGGTCAAGGGACCGGGATCGGGGCGTGAATCGGCGCTGCGCGCGTTGCAGGCCGTCGGCTTCCAGGTGACGTCGATCCGCGACGTGACCTCGATCCCTCACAATGGCTGCCGGCCGCCCAAGCGGCGCCGGGTCTAGTGCCAAAGGCGCCCACCGGCGCCTGTATCTATTTGCGGACGCGGCTTTTCGCGTCCTGACTTGAGGCTGCGACGATCGCTGTCGCGCCGAACCACATGAGGTTCCGCCCGTGCTGCAGAAAAACTGGCAAGCGCTCATCAAACCGAAGCAGCTCTCCGTCGAGCCCGGGGACGACCCGTCGCGCATCGCCACCGTCGTCGCCGAGCCGTTGGAGCGCGGCTTCGGCCTTACCCTCGGCAACGCGCTCCGGCGCGTGCTGCTCTCCTCGCTGCAGGGTGCGGCGATCACCTCGCTGCAGATCGAGGGCGTGCTGCATGAGTTCTCGTCGGTTCCGGGCGTGCTCGAGGACATCACCGATATCGTGCTCAACGTCAAGGGCATCGCGCTGCGCATGCATGGCGAAGGCCCGAAGCGCATGCGGTTGCGCGCGCAGGGGCCCGGCGAGGTCCGCGCCAAGCAGATCGAGACCGGGCACGACATCGAGGTGATGAACCCCGATGCGCTCATCTGCACGCTCGACAGCGGCACCAAGATCGCGATGGAGTTCACGGTCGAGACCGGCAAGGGCTATGTGCCGGCGACGCAGAACCGGCCCGAGGACGCGCCGATCGGCCTGATCCCGGTCGACGCGCTGTTCAGCCCGGTCCGGAAGGTGAGCTACAAGGTCGACAACACCCGCGTCGGCCAAGTCACCGACTACGACAAGCTGTCGATGCGCATCGAGACCAACGGTGCGGTGACGCCGGAGGATGCGGTGGCGCTGGCGGCGCGCATCCTCCAGGACCAGCTGCAGCTCTTCATCAATTTCGAGGAGCCGCGCGCGGCGACGGAGGAGGAGCGGCCGTCGGAGCTGCCCTTCAACAAGAACCTGCTGCGCAAGGTCGACGAGCTCGAGCTCTCGGTGCGCTCGGCCAACTGTCTCAAGAACGACAACATCGTCTATATCGGCGACCTCGTGCAGAAGACCGAGGCGGAGATGCTGCGGACGCCGAATTTCGGCCGCAAGTCGCTGAACGAGATCAAGGAGGTGCTGGCGCAGATGGGGCTCCATCTCGGCATGGAGATCCCGAACTGGCCGCCCGAGAACATCGAGGAGCTCGCCAAGCGCCTCGAAGAGCCCTATTGAGCGCCGGGGAGTAGGAGTAAATCATGCGCCATCGTCTGCGCGGCCGCAGCTTCAGCCGCACCTCCGCTCATCGCAAGGCCATGTTCGACAACATGTGCCATGCGCTCCTGAAGCACGAGCAGATCACCACGACCCTGCCCAAGGCGAAGGATCTCCGCCCGGTGGTCGAGCGGCTGATCACGCTGGGCAAGCGCGGCGGGCTGCACGCAAGGCGGCAGCTCATCGCCACGCTCCAGGACGCCAAGATCGCCGACAAGGTGATGACCACGCTGGCCGAGCGTTACAAGGCCCGCGGCGGCGGCTACACCCGCGTGCTCAAGGCCGGGTTCCGCCATGGCGACATGGCGGCGATGGCGGTGATCGAGCTCGTCGACCGCGATCCCGACGCCAAGGGCCAGGATTCGGGCCCGGTGCAGACCGAGGCGGAGGCGGAAGAAGCGGCGGCCTGAGCGGCGCCGATCGGATAAGACGAGAAGGGCGGCCATGGCCGCCCTTTTTCTTTGGCGGTCGAACAGGGCCACGGGTGTATTTTCGACCGACACCGCCGCGAGCCCGCACCATGCCTTATGCCGCCCTCGATGAGCTCTCAGACCTGGCCGGCCTGCGCGCGCACGATCCGCATGGGATCGAAATCGCCGGTGCCGACCCGGTGTTTCCGACCCGCTTCCGCGTCGGCACAGCCGGGGCGGCGGCCATTGCGGCTGCGGCCATGGCAGCGGCCGATCTCTGGGCGCTGCGCACGGGCCACGCGCGGCAGCCGGTCGCCGTCGATCTGCGCCATGCCGCCGCGGCGCTGCGGAGCGCGCGCTATCTGCGCATTGCGGGCGCACCCCCGAAGGAGCCGTTCGATCCCCTGAGCGGCCTTTACCGGACGCGCGACGGCGGCTGGATTTTCCTGCACTGCAATTTTCCGAACCATCGCGCGGCGGCGCTGGCCGTGCTTGGCCTCGCGCCGGATGCGGCCCGCGATGTGGTCGCCGACGCGGCCCGATCGCGGGATGGGGAGGCGCTGGAGGATGCGGTCCATGGCGCGGGCGGCTGTGCCGGCTTCGTCCGCTCGGCCGAGGCATGGGGGCGCCACCCGCAATCTGCCGCAGTGGCGGGCTTGCCGCTGCTGGCGATCGAGCGCATTGGCGACGCGCCGCCGGAGAGGCTGCCGCCGGGCGGCAGCCGGCCGATGTCCGGCCTCCGCGTGCTCGACCTGACTCGCGTCCTCGCCGGCCCGACCGCCGCGCGCACGCTGGCCGAGCACGGCGCCGACGTGCTCAAGGTTTCCGGCCCGCACCTGCCCCATTCGGGCGAGCTCGAGATCGACACCGGCCTCGGCAAGCTCTCATGCTTTCTCGATCTGCGCCGTAGGGAAGGGGTGGAGACGCTAGCCGCGCTCATCCGCGACGGGCGCTGCGACGTGTTCTCGCAGGGCTACCGGCCGGGGTCGCTCGCGGCGCGTG
>DASVOY010000585.1:0-5618 GCA_036383115.1 Allostellaceae bacterium | reverse complement strand
CGACACCTTGCCACGCGGCGTGCGTGTCACCACCGAGGCGACCATGGCGCTCGAAGGCTCAGACCGGCCGGCCTGCATCGCCGAGCTGGTGGCCGTGCTGCTGCCGGAGTGAGGGCCGCCGCTCTTTTGCGGGCCGTCGCTCCGGCCGATATACTGACCACAACATCCTGACAGGACGGGTTCGAGCCATGGCACTTCTCGATGAGATCGCACGCGGCGTCTACGTCATCTCCGCCACGCCCTTCACCGATGCCGGCGAAATCGATTGGCCGTCCACCGATCGGCTGATGGACTTCTATCTTGATGGCGGCGTCGACGGCATGACCATCCTGGGCGTCATGGGTGAGGCGCCGAAGCTCTCGGCCGAGGAGTCCGAGGCCTTCGTCGCGCGCTGCGCCAAGCGCGTCGATGGCCGAGTGCCGATCATCGTCGGGGTGAGCAACCCCGGCCTGAAGCTCCTCGGCGATTTTGCCCGGCGCGCCATGGATCTGGGGGCGGCCGGCGTCATGGTCTCGCCCACCGCCGGACTCAAGACCGACGAGCAGATCTACGGCTACATCGAGAGCGTGGTGAAGGAGCTCGGCCCCAAGATCCCGGTGGTGCTGCAGGACTATCCGCAGCTCACCGCCGTCTTCATGTCGGCGAGTTTGATCAACCGCTTCTTTGCCGATTTCCCCAGCCTCAAGATGCTGAAGCACGAGGAGGCGCCGGGCCTGCGCAAGCTCTCCAAGGTGCGCGCCGCCGACAAGGACGGCTCGCGCAACCGGCGCATCAGCATCCTCGTCGGCAATGGCGGCATCCACCTGCCGCAGGAGCTGGCGCGCGGCGCCGACGGCGCCATGACCGGCTTCGCCTTCCCGGAGATGCTGGTCGAGGTCTGCCGCCGCTTCGCCGCCGGCGACGCCGAGGGTGCGGAGGACGTCTTCGATGCCTATCTGCCGGTGGTGCGCCACGAGCAGCAGCCGGGGATCGGCCTGGCCTTGCGCAAGGAGACGCTCCGCCGGCGCGGCATCCTGGCGAGCGCCCGCACCCGCGCCCCCGGCCCGGCCCTCGACGCGGTCGACCAGGCCGAGCTCACGCGGCTGCTCGCGCGGCTGGAGCGCGCCAAGGCGCGGCTTCCCGCCCCCGCCCTGCGGCTCGCCGGAGAGTGACGCGGCGCTGAGTTTCGCGCGGGCGCATGCCCGGCAAAGCGCCACGCCGTGACCGGCTGGGTGGTGGCGCTCGTCCTCGCGACGGCCGTGTTGCATGCCGGTTGGAACGCCGTTCTCCGGCACGGCGCGGACCGCCTATGGACCTCGGCGCTGCTCGCCCTCGGTGACGGTGCCGCCGCTGCCCTAGGCTTGCTTCTGGTGCCGCTGCCCAGTGCCGCGAGCCTGCCTTTCATCGTCGCCTCGTTCTTCATCCATACCGCCTATCGCCTGCTCCTCGCTGCCGCGTATCGCTGGGGCGAGCTCGGTGCGGTCTATCCCAGTGCCCGCGGCTCGGCGCCGCTCCTCGTCACCTCCGGCGCGGCGCTCTTCGCCGGCGAGCATTTGAGCCCGCCGGCGCTTGCCGCCATCGCCGTGATCTCGCTCGGCATCATCGGCTTGGCGCAGCACGGCCTGGGCGGTGCCATGCCGAGGCATACCCTGGCGGTCGCATTGGCCACCGGCGTCACCATCGCCAGCTATTCGGTCATGGACGGCATCGGATCGCGTCTTTCCGGCAATTCCTTCTCCTACGTTTTCTGGCTCGAGGCGAGCGAGGCGCTCCCCTGGCCGTTCATCTTGCTCTTGGCCCGAGGCACGTTGCGCAGCGGCCGGGCGGCGCGCGGCGATGGCTGGCGCGCGCTCCTCGGCGGCGCCGTGTCGATGATCGGCTATTCGCTCGTCGTCTGGGCGATGACGCTGGCCCCGCTCGGGATCGTCTCCGCCCTGCGTGAGACGAGCGTCGTGTTCGCGGCGCTCATCGGCTGGCTCTTCCTTGGCGAGCGGCTGAGCTGGCGGCGCGTCGGCGCTTGCGGCGTGATCGCGGCTGGGATCATGGCGCTCGCCTTGACGCGATGAGTCGGGCGGCGCAGGGGCATCACCAAAGAGCTACAAGCGCGTGGCCTGGCATCCGCTCGGCGACCGCCCGATGGCCGCAGCAGCAGGGCCGCCGGTGAAGGCAAGTCGCAGAAAACCGCCCGTGCAGCGCGGCGGCGGCGCCCGGGCGCGGAATGTTTCACGTGAAACCCACATCTCTGCGCCCGAGTGCTCTATCGAGTGGGTCATGTGGGCGCCGTTCTGCATCACTTAAGCCTACACGGAAGTACGCCGGCGCTTCACAGTGGGCCAGCCGAGCATCATCCGGCGACGGCGGGCAGCGGTGGCGAGCAGCGCGGAACGGAACGCCGCCTACTCGTCGCGCGGCAGGGCGCTTTCGTGCCAGTGGCCGATGAGGCGGCGGGTGAGCCAGCTCACCCCCGCGAAGATCGCGATGCCGGCTGCCGACAGCAGGATGAGGGCGGCGAAGAGGCGGGGAATCTGGAGGCGGTAGCCCGCCTCGAGGATGCGGTAGGCGAGGCCGGTCTCGGTGCCGCCGGTGCCGGCGACGAATTCGGCGACGACCGCGCCGATGAGCGCCAGCCCGCCGCTGATGCGCACGCCGGCGAGAAAATAGGGCAGCGCCGCGGGCAGCCGCAGATGACACAGGGTCTGCCAGCGCGACGCGCCATAGAGGCGGAACAGAGCGACCAGGTTGCGGTCGGCGCTGTTGAGGCCGAGCGTGGTGTTGGCGACGATCGGAAAGAAGGCGACGATCCAGGCGCAGACGAGCAGCGCGAGAAAGGCGTTGTCGACCCAGATGATGATGAGCGGGGCGATGGCGACGACGGGGGTGACCTGGAGGATCACGGCATAGGGAAAGAGACACAGCTCGAGCAGCCGCGACTGGGCGAAGAGTATCGCCAGCGCGCCGCCCAGTATGACGGCGGCGAGCAGCGCCGCCGCGGTAATGCGCAACGTCACGGCAAGCGACGCCAGGAGGCTCGGCCCATCGCGCCACAGCGTCTCGCCGACGAGCATCGGGCCCGGCAGGATGTAGGGCGGAATATCATTCCAGCGCACCACCGCCTCCCAGGCGATGAGAAAGAGCACACCGACCGCGGCCGGGGCGGCGATCTCAAGAGAGCGGTCGCGCAGCCTCTCTCTCATGCGATCGTCTCGCTCAGCAGGTCGGAAATCGCACGACATCGCTCGGCGTATTCAGGCGCGGTGCGCAGCCGCGCCTCGCGCGGGTAGGGCAGGTCGATCGGCAGGTCGGCAATGATCCGGCCCGGCCGCGGCGTCATGACGACGATGCGGTTCGACAGGAACACCGATTCGAAGACGCTGTGGGTGACGAAGATCACCGTCCAATGATGCTTTTCCCAGAGGCGGAGCAGGTCTTCATTGAGTCGGAAGCGGGTGAGCTCGTCGAGGGCGGCAAAGGGCTCGTCGAGCAGCAGGAGCCGGGGCTCGACGACGAGGGCGCGGGCGATCGAGACGCGCATGCGCATCCCGCCCGACAGCTCGCGCGGATAGGAATGCTCGAAGCCCGACAGTCCGACCGATGCCAGCGTGTCGGCGATGCGCGCCGCCGCGGCCCCTCGTCCTTGGCCGGCGAGGCGCAGGGGAAGGTAGACATTGTCCCACACGGTCGCCCAAGGCATGAGCGTGGGTTCCTGAAAGACGAAGCCGATCCGCTTGGCGAGGTCGCTCCCGTAGCGGAGCCGCCCCTCCGAGGGCGGCAAGAGCCCGGCGATGATGCGCAGCAAGGTGCTCTTGCCGCAGCCGGAAGGGCCGAGAATGCTGAGGAAGGCGCCGGGCGAGACGGCGAGATCGATGCCGGCGAGCGCCGTCGTGCCGCTGCGAAACGTCTTGGCGACGCCCTCGAGCGCGACGACCGGCGCGGCATCGGCTTCCCTCCGCCACATCGCAAGCCGATCCGATTACTTCTTCAGCTCGATGCCGGTCCGCTTGTTGACGAACTGCAGCGTATACGCCTTGCGGTAATCCATGTCCTTGGGATAGAGCCCCTGCTCCGCCGTCACTTGGTGGAAGTCCTGCCAGCGCGCGTCGCTCATGGCGCCGATGCCGCCTTTCTCCGCATCACCGCTGTCAACGATGCCGTATTGCTTGATCTTGGCGATCGCGTAAGCGAGGACCGCATCCGTCATTTCGGGATTGTCTTTCTTGATGAGCGCGTTGCCGGGCGAGGGATCGCCATAGAGATAGCTGTACCAGCCTTCGATGCTGGCGTCGACGAAGCGGCGCACCAGGCCGGGCTTGTCGTCGACCATCTTCCGCGAGGTCTGGATGATCGAGCCGTAGCTCGAATATCCGGCATCGGCGATGAGGAAGACGACGGGCGTGACGCCCTGCCGCTCGATGGTGAAAGGCTCGCTCGTCAGATAGCCCTGCTGCACGGCGTTCTTGTCGGCAAGGAAAGGGGCGACATTGAAGGTGTAAGGACGGATCTGATCATCGCTGTAGCCGAATTTGGCCTTGAGAAACAGCCACCAGCCGACCCGCGTATCGGCGCCGATCATGATCGGCTTGCCCTTCAACGCGGCAAGGCTGTCGTTGCCGACGCCGGGATGCGCGATCAGCACCGACGGGTCCTTCTGGAACATCGCCGCGACCGCGACCATCGGGATGTTCTCCTTGACGAAGTTGAGCGAGATGAAGGAATTGGGCGCCTCGTTGAAGTCGAGCCGCCCCGCCGCCAGCAGCTGCGCGTGGTTCACCTGCGGCCCGCCCTGCCGCAGGCTGACCTCGATGCCATGCTTCTTGTAGATGCCGGCGGCAATCGCCTGATAGTAGCCGCCATGCTCGGCCTCCGCCTTCCAGTCGGTGCCGAAGCTGACCTTGTCCTCGGCCGCGGCCAAGGTGCTGCCGCCGGCGATGATCGCCGCGGCAAGGGCGAGAACGGTTGGACGCATGCTTCCCCCCGCGCGAAATGTCGTCGACACCGTTCTAGCGCGCGCGCCCACAAACGAACAGCAGGTCGTGCCCGGCCGGAGGTGCGGAAGTGACCCACCTTGCAAGTTTGAACGCGGTCGCTGATTGACCCGGAGCTCGTGCATGCGACCGGGCCGCAGCCGCCGGAAGCGCCGGCGGCTGCAACCTGGCGTGAGAACTCACTTCGGCGTCGAGGATCCGACGGCGGCCGAGGCCGCGGCGACCTCGTAGACGCCGCTTTCGAACTCGGCGAAAGTCTCTAATGCCTGCGGATCGGCGAAGGGCAGGAGCTGCATGAGGATGACGCCGGCGACGTTTTTGCGCGGATCGATCCAGAAATAGGTATTGGCGAGACCCGCCCAGGCAAGGCTGCCCGCGCTCCGGCCCGTCGGCGCGTCCGCCGTGTTGATCATGAAGCCAAGACCCCACTTCTTGACCATGCCGGGGAAGAACTCGGCGTCCAGCGAACTTTCGGGCGCGACGGTCTTTAGCACCACGACATTGATGTCGCCGATCTGGTTCTGTCCCATCAGGGCTACTATTTCCGGCCGCAGGACCTGGGCGCCATTGAGCTTGCCCTGGTTGAGGAACATACGAACAAACTTCAGATAGTCCGGTCCCGTGGAATAGAGGCCGCCGCCACCCATGAAGAACTCT
>DASVOY010000584.1:0-8776 GCA_036383115.1 Allostellaceae bacterium | reverse complement strand
CGCCCTCGCCCGGCGCTACCAGCGCGACGCGCTGCGCATCGCCACCGCGGCCGAGCGGCAGCCCCACGCCGACATCGAGTACCGCGCGTTGCGCATCGCGCCCAACGACGTCGAGCACGCCGTGGTCAACGTGCTGCGCTATTTCGAGGCGCGCGGCGCGCTGGTCTTCTGCTCGACGCGGGAGGCGGTGCGCGCGCTGCACGGCAAGCTGCTCGAGCGCGGCTTCGCGGCGGTGGCGCTGTCGGGCGAGCTGAGCCAGAGCGAGCGCCTGCACGCGCTCCAGGCGCTGCGCGACGGGCGGGCGCGCGTCTGCGTCGCCACCGACGTGGCGGCGCGCGGCATCGACCTGCCCGATCTCGGGCTCGTCGTCCACGCCGATCTGCCGAAGGGCCGCGATATCCTGCTCCACCGCAGCGGACGCACGGGGCGCGCCGGGCGCAAGGGCACTGCCGTGCTGCTCGTCCCCTACACCAGGCGCCGCCTGGCGGAGCGGCTGCTGGCATCGGCCGCGATCAAAGCCGCCTGGGGTCCGCCGCCATCGGCGGACGAGATCCGGGCGCAGGACCAGGAGCGGCTGATGCGCGACGACGCCTGGGCCGAGGAGCCGACGGACGAGGATCGCGCCACGGCCCGCGCGCTGCTGGCCGAGCGCAGCGCCGACGACATCGCGGCGGCGCTCGTCCGCCTTTACCGCGCGCGCCTGCCGGCGCCCGAGGAGCTGCTCGACGATAGCGCCGAGCGCGCGCCGGGGACACCGCGCGCCGCGCCCGAGGACATGGTGTGGTTCCGCATGAACATCGGCCGGGACCGCAACGCCGACCCGCGCTGGCTGGTGCCGCTCATCTGCCGGCGCGGCCATGTCACGAAGCGGGAGATCGGCGCCATCCGCATCTTCGACCGCGAGACCAAGTTCGAGATCGCCCGCCACGCGGCGGACCGGTTCATCGCCGCGCTGCGCCGCACCGCTCACGAGGATGGCGACATCCGCATCGAACCCATCCGCGGCGAGCGGGTCGGCGCCATCGGCAAACGGGGCCGTCGGCGGGTTGCCGGGAAAAGAAGATACGCGTGATCGTGGCGGCGCGAGGAGGAGCGATCACCCTGCCAGCGTCAGCTGCGGCCGCCGCGCCCGCGCGCTGCGGATCGGCAGCCACTGCTTCGCCTGCAGCGCCGCGGCGACATGGTCGTAGAGCTTGATCTCACCGCCGGTCGCGTTCGGCGGGCGTTTGGCGAACTTGAGGAAGAACAGGAGGCGCCCGAACCGCTCGACCTCGTCCCAGGCTTCGTTGGTCTGCTTCTTGGAGAGCTGCAGGCCCTCCGCGGTCGCCCCGGCACGCCGCCGCGCCCGCTCGACCTCGGTGATCATCCGGCCGCGATCGAGCGGCAGGATCGGTCCGAAGAGACTGTCTAGATCACCGGCGATATCGAGCATGCTGCCCTCGTTCGTCTCTGCGGGCAGCGCCGTTGCCCGCCTCTCAGGACAAATGTGCGTTGATGAGCATGGCCACTGGCACGCCGATCGCGGCGAGGACGCCGAGCAGTGCGGCGGCGATGCGCTCGGCGACGTTCCAGCGATGCCAGTCCCGGCGCAGGTCTCGCGTCACCGACATAGCTCACTCCATGTGCTTGATGATCGGATGCAGGCCGCGCAGGTCACGCGGCCCGCTCGGCCCCGCCGGACCGGCACCGCCAGCCCCGCAATGTCCATTTCGGATGTTCTTCCAGCCATTGCGATGCGATCACCTGGCCCTGCATGGCGCAGGACATGGCGCTCGCGACGTCAACGGCCGGACGCTCTTCCCGGCAGATGTCGGGGGTCGCGGCCAGGCAGACGATGAGGATCAATGACATCATCTCGCTTTCTCCCGCTGCCCGACCGCCGTCCTGCATTTCGTCCATCGCGAGCCATGCGCGGCTCGCCAACCCACATACCGACCGAGCCCGGCAGGAGACAAGACAAGGAGCGTACCGATTCAATGGCTGCCGCACTCTCAACCGGCGAACGAAAGGCGGCGGCATCGGTTCGGGAAAACCGGGTAATATTTTGTGGTGACTATGTAAATCCGGTGGCGCAACGGGTAAGGCTTTTGCGCCGGAGCGTTACAAATTTCATCAACCGGCGGTGACGCGTTGCCGCCATGCGGGCTACTCGCCGCCGGCGGCCGCGGCCCAAGCGACGCCGCGAGGAAGACCCGCCGGCGGCAGACAGAGCCGTACCCGCGGGCCACCGTCGGCCCTATAGTGTGGGGGCATGACCTTTGGAGCATCGGCATGAGCGAAAGCCTCACCTTGCCTCCCGGCAGCGGCGCCGTCCCGGCGGTGCTGAGGGAACTCAGCTTCGACGAATACGGTCTGGTCGCCGCGGTGGCGCAGCAGCATGACACCGGCGAGGTGCTGATGCTGGCCTGGATGAACCGCGAGGCGGTGGAGGCGACGCTCAGGACCGGCCGCGTCCATTACTGGTCGCGCTCGCGCCAGAAGCTGTGGCGCAAGGGCGAGCAATCGGGCCAGGTGCAGCGCCTTGTCGAGTTGCGTGTCGATTGCGATGGCGACGCGCTGCTCCTACTCGTCGATCAGCACGGCGTCGCCTGCCATACCGGGCGCCGCAGCTGCTTCTTCCGCGCCGTGCGCGGCGACGCGCTCGTCACCATCGCCCCGCCGCTGGTGACCCCAGGCGAGCTCTATGGCGAAGGGGGCTCGTAACGATGCGCCTCGTCATCGCCATGATGAAGCATGAGACCAATACCTTCTCGCCGGTGCGCACCGACTGGCAGCGGTTCCGCGACTGGGGCGCCTATCTCGGGCCCGAGGCGCGGCGCGCCTATGAGGGCACGGCCATGCCGATCGGCGCCTATCTCAAGCTCGCGCGCGAGATCGGCGCCGAGGTCGTGACGCCGGTCGCGGCCGAGGCGATGCCGAGCGGGCCGGTCGAGGAAGAAGCCTATGAGCTGATGTCGGGCGCCATTCTCGACGCGGTACGGAAGGGCTGCGATGCGGCGATGCTCGACCTCCACGGCGCTATGGTGGCGAAGACGACGCCCGACGGGGAGGGCACGCTGCTCGAGCGCATCCGCGCCATCGCACCCGACCTCCCCATCGCCGTCACCTGCGACCTCCACGCCAACCTCACCGAGCGGATGGTGCGCAACTGCACCGCGCTCATCGGCTACAAGACCTATCCGCATGTCGACATGTTCGAGGTCGGCGAGCAGGTCGGCCGCATCCTGCTGCGCGCGATGAAAGGCGAGATCCGCCCGGCGATGGGCTGGGCGCGCCGGCCGCTCTTGGCGCAGACGCTGCGCATGGGCACCGACGACGAGCCGATGAAGACGCTGATCCGGATGGCGCGCGAAGAGGAGAGGCGCGGCATGCTGGCGGCGACCGTGTTCGGCGGCTTCCCGCTCGCCGACTTCGCCGATGCCGGCATGTCCGCGATCTGCGTCGCCGATGGCGATGCCGCCGCGGCGCGCGCCGCCGCCGAGCGGCTCATGGATGCGGCCTGGGAGCGACGCGAGGAATTCCTCTACCGCCACGAAGCGCTGGCGCAGGCGGTGGCGCGCGCCAAGGAGATCGCCGAGGGGCCGGTGCTGCTCTTGGACCACGCCGACAATGTCGGCTCGGGCGGCACCGAGGATGTCATGACGGTGCTGCGCGAAGTGATGCGCCAGGGCCTCGAGGATGTCGCGGTCGCCGCGGTCTTCGACCCCGCAGCGGTGAAGACGATGGCCGCCGCGGGCGTTGGCGCTACCGTCACCTTGAAGCTCGGCGGCCGGACCGACATGCCCGCGATCGGCAAGCGCGGTGAGCCGCTCGAGGTGACCGGGCGCGTGCGCACGCTCTCCGATGGGGAATGGATCGTGCGCGGGCCGATGTACACCGGCGTCAAGGTGAGCATGGGGCCGTCCGCCGTGCTCGACACGGGCAAGGTTCAGATCGTCATCGTCTCGCGCCACCACGAGCCCTGGGACCAGGGTGTCTTCACCAGCCTCGGCATCGATCCCAGCACCAAGCGGTATCTGCTTTTGAAATCACGCATCCACTACCGCGCCGGCTTTGCGCCCTTGGCGCGCGCGACGATCACGCTCGACGGCGAGGGCGTCACCACCTCGGACAATGACCGGCTGCGCTTCGAGCAGGTGCGCCGCCCGATCTTCCCGCTGGACCGCCTCAACGCTCCGCCGCGGTAGCGGAACCCTCGGCCGAACCCGGCGGTTTCCTCTGCGCCATGGCGAAGCGAACAAAGAAACCAGCGCGTGCAGAGTCATTTTCCGCAGCCGAGATGCAGCTCATCGAGCGCCTCGTCGAGCGCGGCGCGCTGGTGACGAAGGCGCAACAGGCCAATGCCAAGCCGCGGCGGGTCATGGCGGCGGCGCTGTCGGCGGATGGACAGCGGATCATCCTCTGGCTGTCCAAGAAAACGACCGAGCTGGGGTGAAAGGGCTGCCGGCTAAACCCCCATCGCGCCGATGATCGCGCCCACGACCAGGAGCGCCACCAGCCAATGGCCGCCGTCGATCAGCGTCAGGCTCCAGCGCCGGCCCTGGAAGGTGTAGTTGACAGTCTGGGTCGTGATCACGAAACCGATCCAGATGAAGAAGGCGGAGATCATGCCGCTGGCGGGCGTCACCTGGCCGAGGTGCCCGATCAGGCCGGCCAGCATGTAGGCCATGACGAGGTCGGCCACGAAGGCGATGCCCATGCGGACCGGCGTCGGCGGGCCTCGGCGCTTGAGGTCTTCCTCCGACTTGCCGAGGGCCGCCATCCATCGCTTGCCGAGCACGCCGTACCAGATGCCACCCACCGCGAAAGCGGCGATGGCGGCCAGGATGACAGCAACATAGTTGATGCCCGCGAATGCCATGGAAATGTGCCCCCAGCGCGGCGGATCGACGCGGTCCCCTAGCCCGTAGCTTGCCACAGCAGGCGCCGGGATGTCGCGCCGGCCGTCGCCATGAAAAAAGGCGCCCCGCCGAAGCGGGGCGCCCGTCGCTCACACCACTGACCCGGAGACAAGAACGCTACAGAACACGCACCCAGAAAAAGATTCGCCGGCGCCGCCGCTCAGACCTTCCCGGTGCCCGCGACGGCAGTGACGATGGCGCGGAACAAATTGCTCACGTCGTCACCGATCGCCGTCACCGCGCCGATGACCAGCACCGAGATGAGCGCCACCACCAGACTGTAGTCGATGGCGCTGGCGCCGCCCTCGTCGCGAAGCAATTGCCTCAGGCATCCACGCATGACGTTTCTCTTAAGAAATGCTCAGTAAAATTTACTCGATTTTTACTAGATTGCTACGGGAATCGTCTAAAACTTTGCTAAATTTTTAGCAATTGCTCGCGACTCCATTGACCCATTGCTTGGGCTGCACATGCTTCGGCCGGGCGTCAGGGCTTCGGGCACGAGAGGGTGCGGCGCAGCTCGGCGAGCTGGTCGGGGTCATAGGATTTGCCGGCGCAGGCGCCGTTGTAGGCCCCCACCGCCTGGTTGTAGCGCGTGACGGCGTCGGCGTAGCTGCGGGTCACCTCGCCGGCGAGCGCATCGGCCGCCTGGTCGCGCCGCTCCAGCAGGCGCTTGAAGGCGTCGATCTCGGTCTGGCTGTTGACGTTGACCCGCGCCCGGCCGCTCTGCACCTGGCGGTCGAGCGCCTGGAAGCTCTGGCGCCTGTCCTCATAGGCCCGGCTTTGCGCCTGCACCTCGCTGTTGAGCGCGGCGACCGAGCGCTCCTGGCAGAGACAATTGCGAATCTGCTCCGGCGAGCGCACGACATCCTGCGCCCCGGCCGCGCCCGTCATGCCGTAAAGCGCCAGCGCCGCGGCAAACGCGGCCCGCCCTGCACAAATCCGCATCCGGGTCCTCTCTCCTTATTGCGCCGACGCCGCAAAGGGCGCCGTCGGGGTCCTTCGGGCCGGCCATGTTAGCGGATCGCGCCGCGGTCCGGAACCGCCAGAAAGCTCAGGTATCGGGCGGCGAAAACCGAGCCATTTGGGAACTGCCGGTTGAAATGCCGCGTTGATAGCGCGAAATGTCGCGTTGATAGCGCAGTGTCGACTTAGCGGGCGGCGATAGGCTATATGCGCGCCGCCGACAGCTCTGTCTGCCTCGGCAAATTCGGGAAGGATGACGAATGAAGAACCATAGCTTTACCGGAGCCTTGGCCGCGTGCGGCCTCGGCCTGTTGCTCGCCGGCTGCTCGGGCTGGACTTATGATCCGCCCACGCCGGGAAATCCGATCAGCGAAGGCATGAACCTGTCGTCGGCGCGCGCTGCGGCGCCGCAGTCGCCGGCGACGTTCAACCAGGCGCTGGCCGGCGATTATGCCGACTACGCCGGCACGCTCCACCAGAGGGGCGATTGGGTCGATGTCGATTACTTCTCGCGCAAGGGCCTCGCGGCAGCGAATGGCAAGGCCGTGCCGCCCGAGAACCAGAAGCGCTGGCTCGTCCCGCTCGAGGTGCCGGAGAAGTTCCGCTCGCAGCTCGACGACGGCCGCGGCCGGCTCGTCACGGCGCTGGATGGCGGTGCGCGCGACCGCGCGCCGGCCGTCGCCGCCCGCGCTCAGGTGAGCTACGATTGCTGGGTCAACAGCATGGAGGATGACTGGCAGACTGGGATGAACAGCCCGTGCCGCCAGCAATTCGAGGCGGCGCTGAACCAGCTCGAGAACCGGACGGCGCAACCGGTGACCCAGCCCTCCGCCGTGGCGGCACTCTCGCCCGCTCCGGCGCGCGAATACCGCGTCTATTTCGATTTCGACAAGGCGCAAGTGGCGCCCGGGGCGCAGCCGATCCTGCAGCAGGTCGCGAGCCAAGCGCAGCGGGACGCCAATATGAAGATCGTCGTCGTCGGCAAGGCGGATCGCTCCGGCACGGACGGTTACACCATGAGCCTGTCGCAGCGCCGCGCCGATGCGGTGCGGCAGATGCTGGTGCAGAGCGGCGTGCCGGCCTCGAATCTCGAGAGGAAATGGGTCGGCGAGCGCGAGCCGCCCGTGCCGACGCCGCCCGGCGTGCGCGAGCCGCGCAACCGCGTGGTCGAGATCGCCGAGCAGCCCTGAGCCGGGCGAAAGCTCGACGGAACGGCACCGCCGGCGACGGCGGTGCCGTTTCTTTTTGGGCGCACAGCAACTCCCAACCGGCGATTGCCGGCACACCGATTCAGGAAAGCTTAGGGAAAGGCGGCGATGCTGCGTGCCGCTGACGCGACAGCCGACGAAGGCGGCGTCGGGTGAGGGGGAAGCGCAGCGAGCCTCAAAGAGTGCCATTCGCCATGGGCGTTGGACGGCACCGGCCGGCCGGCGGGGCGGAACCCGTGCGCGGCCGGCAACGTTTGCCCGATCGCGCAACGGGATCGCCCCAATGGTTGAGCAGAGGGCGTCGGACAGAACTTAAGGTCAAGTTAACCAAGAACGGAGAGCATGCGCCAATGATTCGGGCGATGACGATAGAGGGCAAGAACTTCGAGTTGTCGGTGCGAGAGCAGCCGCACGGCGACTGGCACTGGCTCATCACCGCGCCGGGCGAGCTCGTGCTGTCGGGCGACGCGCCGAGTGAGATGCAGGCGCTCGACTCCGCCTGCCGCACCGCCCGCGCCCTCGCCCGCCTCGCCGCCGCCTGAAGCCGTTCAATTCAGCGCGACCAGACATCACGGCAGAAGGGCCGCCCGGTGGCCCTTCGCTCGGCCCGGCGTAGCCGAGATCAGACGGGCGACGTGCCCGGCTTGCGAGTACCGCCCAAGGCATCCACCGAAGTCTGGGACTTCTGGTCAGATTTCTGGCCCGCTCTCTGCTGGTCGCCTTTGTCGGCGGCGTGACCGCTGGCTTCGTTGACCGCCTCCTTGACCGCGCCCACCGCGGCGTCGACGGTGCGCCCGGCGACCTGCTGGGCGCGGTCGACGGCCTCACGGCCGACGCTGGCCGCCTGTCCGCGGATCTGCTCGCCGACAGGCTCGACCAGCCGCTCCTCGATCTCGGTGCGCGGCAGCGCCAGCGCGATCAGCGCGCCGGCGAGGAAGCCCAGCGCGCCGACCGCGATCGGATGCTCCTCGACCAGCTCGGTGAAGCGGTCGCGCGCCTGGTAGAGCTGCTCGCCCGCCTGCCCGGCATAGTCGCTGGCGCGCTCCCAGGCGGCGCTGCCGGCGTCCTGCGCGCGGCGCATCGTGTCCTGCACCGTGTCGCGGGCCGCGGCCATCGTCCCCTGCGCCTTGTCCATGGCGTCGCCGGATTTCTGCCGGGCATAGGCATAACCCGCGGACTCGGTCGGATAGGGGCCGGTGGGACTCCCGCTGCCGGAACTCCCGGCCATGCCCGGGACCTTCTCGCGCACCTGCTCGGCGAGCTCGCCCGCGCGCTCGCGGATGTTTTGCGCCGCGTCGGAGATGCGCTCGCGCAACGCGCCGCCATATTCGCCGAGCCGGCCCCGGCCGGCGCCGGTCGATGACATCACCAGCCAGCCGACGCCGATGCCGATCAGGGCCAGAGGCACCGGATTGCTGCGCAACGTGTCGCCGATCTTGCTGCTGCTGTCGCCGCTCATGCTGTCCTTCAACATATCCACACCCCGCTCCAAGAGATGCCGCGGCGCGAGCTTGCGCTCGAGCTCGTCCAGGATCACGCCAAGCTCGGCGCGCGTCTCGCTGATGTCTTGCTCGATCTCGTCGGGCGACTTGCCGTTGGGGTCATAGCCGCTCTCCGCCGTCACCGGCCGCGGCGGCAGCACGACATCGTCCCGGTCCCGGTCGGCGCTCATCGCATCTGCTCCCGCGCCCATTCCGCGTC
>DASVOY010000583.1:0-5388 GCA_036383115.1 Allostellaceae bacterium | reverse complement strand
GCCGACAAGACGGCGCACCAGAGGCAGGGTGCGATGGCTGAACTCGGCGACCGGCGCGGCTGGTGGCTCTCGCTTATCGACCTCGGCGCTCAAAGCGGGATGCTTCCCCTCGTTTCGCGACAATCATAGCATGCCGGCCGGCAGCGCGGCCAAAGCGGCTGCGGCCCGCGGCTGTTGTTAACCCAAGGCCGGAACGGCAGGCAAGTTCCGCCCGTGGCGGCGGCGCGGCGATGATGCCGCATGAGGGCGCGGCGGGCTTCGGCTAATGGAGCACGCGGCGAGAGGAGGAGCATGGACAAGAACGAGGGGCCGGCGCGCCGCCTCCTGGCGGTCTACAACCCGATCGCGGGACGCCAAGCGCGCCGCACCCTCGACCAATGGCTCGCCGCCCTCGGTACGCTGGGGCGGCAGTCGAGCTGTCTTGCGCCTCGCCGCGACGCCGCTCGGGCTCATCGCGCCCGTGCTGCGCAACTCCCTTTGATCGCTATCGAGGCTTGTGCGGCGGCGGCATTCTTGCTTGAGTCGCTCTGGACCACCCGCGACTCGCAACCCGATCGCGCTCGCATTGCTGTTCTCGGAGCGGCCGAGCGTTTCCACCTTTGGCGGCAACCCGCAGCCCGACCCTTCGTATGACGACAATGCCGCCGCCCGAGACCGCCGCCAGCAGCCTCTGGCCCTATCGCGCCCTGGTAGCGGCGGCCTTTGCCGTGCCGCTGCTCCTCTTTGCCCTCGTCGCTTGGCTCGATCGCGCCGCTGTGCTGCGCGAGGCGGAGCGCGAGGCGCAGGAGACGATCGGCATCTTCCACCAGCACGCGCTCAACATCTTCGAGACGCACGAGGTCATCGCCGCGTGGGTCAGCGAGCACATCCGCGGCATGAGTTGGGACGAGATCGCCGGCTCGGCGGCGCTGCACCGCTATCTCGCGAAGATCGAGAACGACTATCTCCATGTGCAGGCGCTCTGGCTCATCGACCCCGCGGGCCGGGTCCGAAGCGCCAGCCGTGCCTTCCCGGCCCCAGCGGTCAGCGTCGCCGATCGCGACTACTTCGGGGTGCTGCGCCAGAGCGATGCCGGCACCTTCATCGGTCACCTCGATCCGCACAGCGCATTGGGCGACGTGCATTTCACCATCGTGCGCCGTCACGAGGGCAGATCCGCCGCTTTCGACGGTCTTATTGCGGTTACGGTGTCGCCTGACTATTTCGGCGAGTTCTGGCGCAACCTCGCTCCGGCGCGCGACGCCACCGTCGGCTTAGTGCGGGCGGACGGCATGATCCTCGCCCGCGAGCCGGGCCTTGATCCTCAAGCGTCCTCGGTGCCGACCACCACGGCCCTCGGCCAAGCCATTCGGCAGGGCGAGCGAGCTTCGCTCCGGACGGTCTCGGCCATCGACGGTATCGAGCGGCTCTATGCGTTCCGCAAGGTCGGGAACCACGACGCCTATGTCGTCTACGGCGTCGGCGTAAACGCCGTGCTGAAGCAATGGCACGAGCACCTGCTCGCCTATGGCAGCTTCTTCGCGCTTGCGGCGGCCGGCCTGCTGCTGACGGCGACCATGGCGCTGCGCCGCGCCCGCCGCGAGCACGCGGCCTTGGAGCAATGGCGGCAAACCGCCGGCGACCTCGCCGACGAGATGGCGCGGCGCGCGGCGGCCGAGGATCAACTCCGCCAAGCGCAGAAGATGGAGATACTGGGCCAGCTCACCGGCGGGCTGGCGCATGATTTCCGCAACCTGCTCAACGTCATCATCGGCAACCTCGAGCTGGTGCGCCAGCGCGCGAACGCGTCGCGCTCGGAGGCGAGGATCGCGAACGCCTTGGATGCCGCCATCCGCGGCGAGAAGGCAATCCAATCGTTGCTCGCCTTCGCGCGGCGGCAACCTTTGAGCATCGAGGTGTTCGACCTCGATGCGGCGCTCGCCCGGATGCAGCCGCTGGTGAAGCAGGCGGTCGGCACGCGCGTGACGCTGGCGCTTGCGCCCGGCGCCGGCGGCTGGGCGGTCGCCGCGGATGTCACGCAGATGGAGCTGGCCGTGCTCAACATGGCGGTGAACGCGCGCGATGCCATGCCGAAGGGCGGCACCCTGCGGATCGCGACGGAGAACGCGACCCTCGAGGGCGAGCCCGACGGGCTTCGCGGCGACTTCGTTGCACTTCGCGTGACCGATACCGGAACGGGCATCCGCTCCGAGCTGCTGTCGCGCGTCTTCGAGCCGTTCTTCACGACCAAGGCGCGTGGCGAGGGTAGTGGGCTCGGCCTCAGCCAAGTCTATGGCTTCGCACTGCAGTGTCGCGGCGCGGTGGCCATCGAGAGCGAGCTTGGCCGCGGTACGACGGTGACGCTGTACCTGCCGCGCGGCGACGCGCCGTCGCCGCAGTTCCGCCTAACTTTCGGTTGAACGTCGCTTGCTGCGGCAGAGTGCCGCAGCGCGGCGGCCGGTGAAGCACCGCCCTACGCCCCTGCCACGGTCATACCATCGATGCGCAGGGTTGGCGCGTCGACGCCGGTCCTGAACTCGAGGTCGCTCGCGGCGGTGACGTGCCGGAACATGTCCTTCAGATTGCCGGCCACGGTGACCTCGCTGACGGGATAGGCGAGCTCGCCGCGCTCGATCCAGTATCCCGCGGCACCCCGGCGGTAGTCGCCGGTGACGCCGGTGACGCCCATGCCCATGAGCTCGGTCACGTAGAAGCCCTTGTCGAGGTCGCCGATGAGCTCGCCCGCCGTGACCGCGCCCGGCTCGAGCCAGAGATTGGTGGGCGAGGGGCCCGGCGGCGAGGAGGTGCCGCGCGAGGCGTGGCCGGTGGTCTCGAGGCCGAGCTGCCGCGCCGAGGCAAGATCGAGCAGCCAGGTGGTGAGCACGCCGTCCTCGACGATGGCGCGGCGCCGGTTGGGGATGCCCTCCGCGTCGAACGGCTTCGAGCGCAAGCCGCGCCGGCGGTGCGGGTCGTCGATGATGGTGATGCCCGCAGGGAAGATGCGCTGACCGCGCTTGTCGAGGAGAAAGCTGGTGCGCCGCGCGATGGCGGGGCCGCTGATCGCGCCGACGAGATGGCGCAACAGGCTCGCGGAGATGCGGGGGTCATAGACCACCGGCACCTGGCAGGTCGGCACCTTGCGCGCGCCCAAGCGGCGCACCGCGCGCTCGCCGGCCTTGCGCCCGACCGCGGCGGGATCGCGCAGGTCGGCGGCATGGACGGCGCTGGTGTAATCGTCATCGCGCTCCATCGCCGTGCCTTCGCCCGCCAGCACCGAGGCGCTGACGCTGTGCCCGGTGCCGGCATAGCTGCCGGCGAAGCCGTTGGAGGCAAGGAGCGTCACGCTGGACCGGCCCCAGCTCGCCTCGGCGCCTTCCGAGTTGGTGACGCCGGGCACGGCGCGGGCCGCCTCCTCGGCGGCGGTCGCGCGCGTGATGAGCACCTCGGGCGCGGGCTCGACGGGATCGACAAGGTCGAGGTCCGGCCAGCGCCGCGCGATGGCGTCGGACGCGGCCAAGCCGCAATAGGGGTCTTCCGGCACCGCCCTGGCCATGGCGACGGCGCGGTCCACGAGTTCCTCGAAGCGGTCTGCGCCGCGATCGTTCGAGGAGACGATCGCCTGGCGCTTGCCGATGATGACGCGCAGGCCGAGATCGTAGCTCTCCGAGCGTTCGAGCTTCTCGGTGCGGCCCAGGCGCTGCGCATGGCTCAGCGACACGCCCTCGAAGAGCACGGCGTCGGCGGCATCGGCGCCGGCGCGGCGCGCTCGCGCGACGAGATCATCCAGGAGAGCGCGGGCATCTGGCTGTTGCGTCATGGCGATATCCTTGGCGGGCGCGCGAGAGCGTTGCGACATATATGGGCCGCGGCGGCGCCGTGGCCAGCGGCATCAGAGGCGGAAGACGCGCTCGGCGTTGCCGCCGCGGACCGCCGCGCGCTCGGCCGCCGGCAGCGCCTCGACGCGGGCGAGGCAACCCTTCATGTCGCCGATGTTGTGCGGGTAGTCGGAGCCGTACATGACATGGTCGGCGCCGCCCACCTCGATGCAGAGCTGCAGCGCCTCCTGCCGGTAGGTGACGCTATCGTAGTAGATGCGGCGGAGATAATCTCTGGGCGGGGCGTCGATGCGCGTGCGGCAGGCATTCATGTTGTCGAAGCAGACGTCGAGCCGGCCGACGAGATAGGGCAGCGCCGCGCCCGCATGGGACGCGATCAGCTTCAAATTGGGGAAGCGGTCGAGCAAGCCGTCGAAGATCATGCGGGCGACGGCGAGGCTGGTGTCGAACATGAAGCCGATAGAGGCGATGAGGTTGTAGGCGCGCAACTCCATCTCGGGCGTGCCCGGCGGCGCCGTCGGGTGCACCAGCACCGGCAGCGCGCGACGGTCGATCTCCTGCCAGACCGGCGCGAAGAGCGGATCGGTGAGCGAGCGGCTGTCGATGTTGGCGAGCGCCATGATGCCGACCGCGCCCTGGTCGCAGGCGCGCTTCAGCTCCGCCACCGCACTCTCCGGGTATTGCCAGGGCAGCGACGCCATCCAGCGGATGCGGCCCGGATAGGCCGTCTGCGCCCGCGCCATGTCGTCGTTGGCGATCCGCGCTGCCTCGAGGCTCACCTCGGCGCCGCCCCAATAGACGTTGGGGCAGGTGAGCGACAGGACGGCGATGTCCACTTTCGCCTCATCCATCGCCTTGATTCGAGCGTCGTAGTCGAAATGCCCAGGCTGCGGCGTCATGAAGGGGGCGCCGTCGAGGAAGATTCCCTCCGCCGCGTCCATGCTCTTCCTCACCTCGTACCGCGGCTTGCCGTAGCGGCGCAGCAGCTCGAGCCACTCTCTGTTGAGCATGTGCGTATGCACGTCGATGACGGGCATTGCGTTCGCCTCCCCACCCTTTGTTGCGGCCACGCTAGCACGCGCATTTTCCGCGCCACAAGCCAGAGCGTTCGGGGACGGGCTTTGGTCGCCGCTTGGCGCCACCATATGTGACGCTGACCAAACCACGGGAGGACGGCATGAGCTGGCAGCCGGCGAAGGAACCGCAGGTGGAGGCAGACGCGACGGGGCCGGTCGATACGGTGATCGCGCCGCGGACGCGCGATCTCGGCGGCTTCGAGGTGCGGCGCGTGCTGCCTTCGGCGCAGCGCCGCATGGTCGGCCCCTTCATCTTCTTCGACGAAATGGGCCCGGCGACTTTCGCGGCGGGGAAGGGCATCGACGTCAGGCCGCATCCTCATATCGGCCTCGCCACCGTGACCTATCTCTTCACCGGCGAGATCCTCCATCGCGACAGCCTCGGCAATGTGCAGCCGATCCGGCCGGGCGACGTCAACTGGATGACGGCGGGGCGCGGCATCGCCCATTCCGAGCGCACCGACCCGGCGCAGCGGCGCGATGGCGCGCGGCTCTTC
>DASVOY010000582.1:0-6001 GCA_036383115.1 Allostellaceae bacterium | reverse complement strand
GACCTCCGAGCGCAGCGCGGCCCTGGCGCGCCGGCTTGGCGTGCCGCTCACCAGCTTCGCCGAGCATCGCTACCTCGATCTCACGATCGACGGCGCCGACCAGGTCGAGCGGGGCACGCTGGCGCTGGTGAAAGGGCTGGGCGGCGCTCTGTTGCGCGAGAAGATCGTCGCCAGCGCCAGCCGCCGCATGATCGTGGTGGTGGACGAGACCAAGCTGGTCAAACGCCTCGGCGACCGCACACCGCTGCCGGTGGAGATCGTGCCCTTCGGCTGGGAGGCGGTGATGGACCGGCTCGCGGCGCTTGAAGGCAGACCCGAGTTGCGGTGCCAGGATGCCAAACCTTTCGTCACCGACAACGGCAATTACATCGCCGACTGTCGCTTTACTGCCATCACCGACCCGGCGCAGCTCGAGGCGCGGCTCACCGCCATCATCGGAGTCGTCGAGAGTGGATTGTTTCTGGGCTTGGCGTCGAAGGTGATCGTCGGTTCCCGGCACGGGGTGGAGGAGATCGAGCCATGACGGGGCGCCGCGTCGCGCTCGTCATCTCGGATGTCGACGGCACCTTGATGACCTCGGACAAGGTGCTGACCGGCCGCAACCGCGCCGCCGTGGCAAGCCTGGCTCGGCATGGCGTCGCCTTCACCATCGTCAGCAGCCGGCCGCCCTTCGGCATGCGCATGCTGGTCGAGCCGCTGCACCTCCGCCTGCCGATCGCGGCGTTCAATGGCGGCGTCCTGGCCATGCCGGACCTCACCATCCTCGAGCGACGGCGCATCGGTCGCGAGGCCGCACGGCAAGCGCTCGCCTGCTTCCGCTCCTGCGACGTGGATACCTGGCTCTTCACCGAGGATCGCTGGCTCTTGCGCAATCCGAGCGGCGCCTATGTCGAGCACGAAGTGCGGACGGTAGAGACCCAGCCGGTGCTCGTCGAGAGCTTCGACCGGCATCTCGAACAGGCCATCAAGCTGGTCGGCGTCAGCGCCGATCTCGACCGGCTCGCCCGGTGCGAGGAGCGCGCGCAGGCGGCCTTGGACGGCCAAGCGATGGTGGCGCGCTCGCAGCCCTATTATCTCGACGTCACGCCGCCGCGGGTCGACAAGGGCGTCGCCGTCGCCGAGCTGATGCGACGCTGCGGCGTTGATCCCGCCGAGGTCGTCACCATCGGCGACATGGACAATGACGTGCCCATGTTCCGCCGCGGCGGCTTCAGCATCGCCATGGGAAACGGCAGCGCGGCGGCAAAGGAAACGGCGCAAGCGGTGACAGGGTCGAACGACGCGGACGGCTTCGCCGAGGCGGTGGAGCGGCTCATCCTGCCGCGCGTCGCTCCGGCCTGACGCTTCACCCGGTCCCGCAGGCGGAGCTCAGGTTGAGCGCAGCCATGATCTGCTCAACCAGCACGGAAGGAGGGTCACCGATCTGCACGATGATCGGCCGTTCCTCGGGACCGGGCTCCTCCAGATTGGCGAACTGGCTGTCGAGCAGGCTCGCCGGCATGAAATGGCCGTGGCGCGCCGCAAGACGATGCGCGATCAGCTCGCGGTCGCCTTTGAGATAGACGATGCGTACCTCCGGGCGGTCGCCGACGATGATGTCGCGGTAGCGGCGCTTCAATGCCGAGCAGGTCACGACCCCGCTCCTGCCCTCGGCGCGCCAGCGATCGATCTGCGCGGCGATGGCTTGGAGCCAGGGGAGCCGATCGGAATCGTCGAGCGGGATGCCGCTGCGCATCTTGGCGATGTTCGCGGCCGGATGGAAATCATCGGCTTCGGCGAAGCTCCAGCCGAGGCGGCCGGCGAGGAGCGCGCCCACCGTCGTCTTGCCGGACCCCGAGACACCCATGACGACCAGGACCAGCGGGGGCGCCGCGCCGCGCCTCGGCCCGGTCCCCGACATGCTCAGGAGCGCGCCGGCGCGCGCTGCCGCGTCAGGGTCTCCGCCGCCTGCACGATGTCCGCCACCGAGAGATGCACATAGGCGAGCACATCGTCCGGTGTGCGGCCGCTCTTGGGAATGTTGCGCACGGCCATCATGCGGACGCGGGGACCGTCGCCCGAGGCGGCGGCCGCTTCGGCGATCTCGCTGCCGATACCGCCGACATAGTTGTCCTCCACCGTCAGGATCGGCGCGTCGGCGCTGCGCGCGAGGCCAAGCAGCGGCGCCGCGTCGAGCGGCAGCGCATAGGCATCGACCACGGTGGCGGCGACGCCGCGCTGCTGGAGCGCCTCCGCGGCTTTGAGACAGCTATGGACGAGATATCCCGTGCCGGCGAGGACGACGGCAGGCCGATCCGCTTCGGCGCGGCGCACCACCTTGTGGCCGGCAAAGGGGAACCGCTCGCTCTCGCGATAGAGGATGGGCAGATCGGCGCGCACGGCGCGAAGATAGCAGGCGCTCGGATGCTCCGCCATCGCCAGCACCAGGTTGTAGGCGCTGACGGCATCGCTCGGCGTCAGCACCGTCATTGCCGGATGGCCGCGGTAATCGTCCGTATGGGCGAGCGCGCGCATGAATCCCACATCGGCGAGCGCCATCTGGCTCGGCCCGTCGGCGGCGAGGGTGACGCCGACATGGGTCCCGACCAGCTTGATGGGCAATCCGCTGATGATCGCCATCTCGATCTGATCGAAGGCGCGCTCCATGAAACGGCCGAAGGTGCTGGCGAAGGCGATCTTGTCGGCGGCGGCGAGGCCGGCGGCGGCGGAAACCATGTTCTGCTCGGCGATGCGGGCTTCGAAATAGCGCTCGGGATAGGCCTTGGCGAAATCCTCGGCATAGGTCGAGTTTTTGACGTCGCCGTCGAGCGCGACGATGCGCTGGTTGGCGGCGCCGAGCGCCTTGAGCGCCAAGCCGTAAGCACGGCGCGGCGAGAGCGCTCTCTTCTCGTCGACCGATTTCGCCACCTTCGGCTCCCTCCTCACCGCTTCCATGAAGCCGGCAGGTGCGCGCGCGGGCGGGGGTGGCGGCGGCGTCGAAGGGGGCGGTGTGATTGTCAAGGCGCGCGCCATCTCCTCATGCGAGATCGCCGCCACCCCGAGTTCCCGGGCACGCTGGTCGAGCGCGGCAAGCACCGAGTCGAGCTGGTCCTTCGGGACTGGCGCGCCATGGTGACCCGCGCCGGCGAGGCTGGGCACGCCCCAACCTTTGACGGTGCGGGCGATGATGGCGAGCGACTTGCCTTCCTTGGCCAGGTCGGCGCGCCGCCCGAGCGCCGCAAGGATCGCGTCAGGGTCATGGCCGTCGATCACCTCGGTAGTCCAGTCGAAGGCCTCGGCCTTGCGCTGCAGATGCGCCCAATCCTGCTCGGGCGAGACGAAGTCGCTCTGGCCGAGCCCGTTGCAGTTGAAGACGGCGACGACGTTGGCGAGGCGCTGGTCCCGGATGAAATCCATCGCCTCCCAGATCTGGCCCTCGCGGGATTCGCCATCGCCGATGATGCAATAGATCACCTTGTCGATGCCGTCGAGGCGCGCGGCGCAGCCGAGCCCGCCCGCCACCGACAGTCCCTGCCCCAATGAGCCGGTCGCGGCATCGAAGAAGGGAAAGCCCAGCGCCGGGTTGGGGTGGCCGTCGAGCGGGCTGTCGATCTCGCGCAGCGTCATCAGATCATCGACGGTCATCCGCTTGGCCTGGCCGTGAGGATAGAAGGTGACGCCGAGATCGGCGCCGGCGGCATAGATGATGGGCACGGCGTGGCCCTCGGACAGCACCAGGCGATCGGCGGCGGGATCGCGCGGCTGCTCCGGCCGCCAGCGCATCGCGCGATACATCAGCGCGGCGGTCAGATGCGCAAGCGAGAGCGCGCTGGTGGGATGGCCGCTGCCAGCGGCGGTGGTGGCGCGGACCGCGAGCTTGCCGAGTTCGATCGCCTTGGCGTGAATGAGTTGGCTCAGCGTTGCCATGCCGCTCTCCTTGGTAGGGATCTGGGGCGGGGCGCCGTGGGGCCCCTGTTTGCGTCCATATCGGGATCAGGGAATAGCATCTTCGCGCGGCCGCAGGCGCCGGCGTTACCCGATCGAGTGGGCGATCCAAAGCGAACGTCAAGCTTGCTCGGGAGGTTGCATTCAGCCCACGAGCGCGTTGTCGGCAGGAGCCCAGTCTACAACGCATTGATTTTCGGATCGGGTCACCTCTGGCGGTGCACATGTCCGTGACAAGTCTGCTTGGCCCCACGCAGCAGACCCGCAATCGGGTTGCCGTTCAGGGGCACTCGGTGTCAGGTACTATCACGCGCAAGCACATCTTCGGCTCCTCGACCTGAACCTTTTACAGTAGCATTACGCGCGGCTCGGATGCTCGCGGCCGCGCCGGTGCTCTTGCCCGCGGTGAAAAAGACGCCGAAAGAGCGTCGAGAAGGGCTCCGCCGTCCCGAGCCATAAACGCGTCATTGCAGCTCGTTGATACGAGCGTTTTGGTAAGTATCCGGGACAAGAACGGCGATTCCGCGGTCATTGGGAAAAGTGAGGCGCGAGATCACCGAGGGCAGACTTGATTTTGCAATGGAGGACGCGATGACCGACCGACCTCTGGCTGAACGACCAATCGGCGCTCTCATGACGCCTATGAGCAAGCTCGTTTGGCTCGACCTCCACGACCCGGAGGCGGCCAGGGACAAGATCGCCGTGAGCCCCCACTCGGCGTTTCCCGTGATGGACGGCCGGCCCGAAGCTCTCTTTGGCATAGTCGAGGCCAAGGACCTGCTGGCCCCTGGATATTTGGCGGAGCCTCTCGATCTCCGCGCCTTATCCAAGGCGCCGCTCCTCGTGCCCGAGATGGCGCCAGCCTTGAAGATGCTTGAGCTATTCGCTCGCAAGCGCGAAAGCTTCGCTCTCGTCACCGACAAACAGAACGGCGTTATGGGGTTGATCACGCTATCCGACGTGGTGATCGCGTCGATGGGATATGTCTATGACGACTCTACCGGCGGGCATGATCCGTGGATCGTTCAGCGCGAAGACAGCTCTTGGCTTGTCGATGGCATGGTTCCCGTTGCGGAGCTCTATGCGCTTCTCGAATCTGTGGGTGCGCCCGAACGCCTCAGGCGGTTTCAGACTGTCGCCGGACTCGTTCTCGACCGCCTCGGTCGCCTCCCGAAGGTCGCCGACACGTTGAAGCTGGGCACCTTCCGCATCGAGGTCGTCGACATGGACGGCTGGCGCATCGACAAGGTTCTGATCACCCGTACGCAGCCGAAGCACTGACATATCGTGTCACCGACATGCCTCGTGCCAGCCGCGCGGGTTTGACGGCCGTGCTGTGCGGACCTCGATCGGGTATCCTTCCAGAGCGGACAAGATGAGCGAGAGGATGGCGTAGGATTCGGCCGGAAAACGACAGCGTGTCGCCAGACGAATGGACGGACTGTTGCGAGCCGCTCCCGCGGATGATCGCCGACGGGCTGTTGTCGCGCGTGGCCGGTGCCGCCCTGGTGAAAGGCAACGCCGTCCGCCTGCTGCGCGATGCGGCCGACAATTACCCAGCGTGGCTCGAGGCCATCGCGGCGGCCGAGCGCACGATCCACTTCGAGAACTACATTGTCGAGGCGGACGAGGTCGGCCGCGCCTTCGCGGACGCGCTCGCTACCAAGGCCCGGCAGGGGGTCGCCGTCCGCGTCCTTTACGACTGGATGGGCACCTTCGGCAGAGCGCCAGCATCGTTCTGGCAGCGCCTTCGAGACGCCGGCGCCGAGGTTCGGTGCTTCAACCCACCATCTCTCGCCAGTCCCCTTGGGTGGCTCCGCCGCAACCACCGCAAGACGCTCAGCGTCGACGGCCGGGTCGGGTTCGTCAGCGGGCTTTGCGTCGGCCGTGACTGGGTCGGCGATCCCGCACGCGGCGTCGCACCCTGGCGGGACACCGGTGTCGAGATCCGTGGCCCCGCCGTGGTGGATCTCGCGAGTGCCTTCGGGCGCAGCTGGGGCGAAGCGGGCGCGCCGATCGCTTTCGGCGATCGGCCAAAAGCGGCGGAGGTTGAGCCGTCCAACACCGCCGGGATCGC
>DASVOY010000581.1:0-7005 GCA_036383115.1 Allostellaceae bacterium | reverse complement strand
CCGGCGGGCACTTCCGCCTTGAGCGTCATGACGTCGTTGTGCCCGTCATGGCTCACCACCAGGCGGGCGCGGCCAACCTCCTTGTAACGCTTCACCGCCTCGGCGAGTTGCTCGGGATGGACGAACATGCCTCTGACCTAGGTGGTCTGGTCGGCGCGGCCCATCCAGCCGGCGATGCGCTGGTTGGTGCGCCCGCACGGACTCATCCCCGGCAGGATGGCCGACAGGTCGCCGGTGGCGAAGCGGATCAGCGGATAATCCGCAGTGAGCGTCGTCACCACCACCTCGCCGACGTCGCCTTCGGGCACGGGATCGCCGGTGCCCGGGCGCACCAGCTCGAGGATGACGCCCTCGTCGATCACCATCCCCTCATGGGCCTCGGTCTCATAGGCGACGAGGCCGAGATCGGCGGTGCCGTAAGCCTGCATCGCGGCGATGCCGTGACCGGCGATCTCGTTCTGGAGCGCTGGTGGGAAGGCCTCGCCGGAGACCAGCGCGCGCTTGAACGACGAGAGATCGGCGCCCATTTCGCGCCCCTTCTCCAGGATGATGCGCAGGAAGGAGGGCGTGCCGACATAGCCCGCCGGCCTGAGCTCGGCGATCACCTTCACCTGCTGCTCGGTCTGGCCGGTGCCGCCGGGAATGACGGCGCAGCCCAAGGCATGCGCGCCCGTCTCCATGATCGAGCCTGCCGGCGTCAGGTGATAGGAGAAGCAGTTGTGGATGATGTCGCCCGAGCGGAATCCCGCCGCGAAGAGCGCGCGCGCCATGCGCCAATAATCGGGCCGCCTGCCCTCGGGATCGTAGATGGGCCCCGGCGACATGAAGATGCGCGCGAGATGGCCGGGCGATGTGGCCGCGAGTCCGCCGAAAGGCGGCGCCTGCTTCTGCAGCTCGATGAGCCGGCTCTTGCGCGTCACCGGCAATTCGGCAAGCGCCTCGCGGCTCGTCACCGCATGCGGCTCGACATCGTTCAGCAGCGCGGCGAAATAGGGCGAATGTTTCTTCGCATGCAGGATCTGCTGCGGCAGCGCCGCCATAAGCGCCCGCGCGCGCTCCTCGGGATCGCGCGTCTCGAGCGTATCGTAGTAGCCTGCATCGGTCGCTGGCATTGGATACGATCCTCCCGATCCTCATGCTCGGGCTCGGCCCGGCTATCCACGTTTCCTGCCCGGTGCGAGCAACCGCTGGCGCCCGCGAGCGACCGCGCTGCGCGCGACGCTAGGCGAGCCAGCGCTTGCGCCGGCGGTAATGCTTGATGTCGCGATAGCTCTTGCGGCCGGTGGCGGAGAGGCCGAGATAGAATTCCTTGACGTCCTCGTTGGCGCGCAAAGCTGGCGCCGCACCATCCATGACCACGCGGCCGTTCTCGAGGATGTAGCCGTAATCGGCGTAGCGCAACGCGATGTTGGTGTTCTGCTCGGCCAGCAGGAAACTCACCCCGGCATCGCGGTTCAGGCGGCGCACGATCTCGAAGATCTCCTCGACGATCTGCGGCGCGAGGCCCATCGACGGCTCGTCCAAGAGAATCAGCTTCGGCTGGGCCATCAGCGCGCGGCCCAAGGCCGTCATCTGCTGCTCGCCGCCCGAGATGTAGCCGGCGAGTCCGTCCTTGCGCTGCGCCAGGCGCGGGAAATAGCCATAGACCCGGTCGAGGTCGCGCCGGACATTGGCGCGGCCGTCGCGGCGCGTGAAGGCGCCGGTGAGCAGGTTCTCCTCGACCGTGAGATGGCCGAAGCAGTGGCGGCCCTCCATCACCTGGATGACGCCGCGGCGGACGAGGTCGTTGGGCGTGAGCCGGTCGACGCGTTCGCCCTCATAGCTGATGGCGCCCTTGGTGACCTCGCCGCGCTCGGCGCGCAGCAGGTTCGAGATGGCCTTCAAGGTCGTCGTCTTGCCGGCGCCGTTGGCCCCCAAGAGTGCCACGATGCCGCCCCTGGGCACGTCGAGCGACACGCCCTTCAGCACGAGGATCACGTGGTTGTAGATGACCTCGATGTTGTTGACGGAGAGGAGCGCGCTGGTCGCGGTCATCGCTGGCACTCGCCAAGAGCCCCCACCCCACCCCCCCTCCGCGGGCGGGGGAGCGAAGGGAGGGGGCGATATCGGCGGAAGCTTACTTCGCCGCCGCCTGCGCCGCGCAGTCGCGCGGCTTGATGCCCTTTTCCTGGGCGTATTTCAGCGCCGACTCCTTGTATTGCTCGCGCAGCGCGTCGTTGTGCGGCTGGATCCAGTCGGAAGCGAAGCCCCATTTCTGCCCGTCCCACTGGATGATGCGCACATTGCCGTTGCCCTTGTGGTCCTCGCAGCTGAGCTTCAGCGGCACGGCAAGTCCCTCGAAGCCGAGCGCGGCGAGGCGCTGCGGCGTTACGTCGAGGTACTCGTAGCCCCATTGCATCTGCTCGCCGGTCAAGGGCTTCTTGCCGAACTTCTCCTGCGCCGTGCGCATCGCCTCGAGGTCGTACATGGCGTTGATGACGCCGCGGTCGTAGAGCACCTCGCCGACCTTGTCCTTGGGGGCGTGGCCGCCGCCCTTGGCGTAGACGTATTTGAGGATGTCCCTGATCACGGCGTAGTCGGGGCCGACGCCGTGGAAGGTGGTGGCCTTGTAGCCCTTGGCGGCGGCGCCCGCCGGCACTACGTCGGGCTCGGCGCCCGAGTACCACACGCCGATGAAGTGATCCATCGGGTAGCCGACCGCGGCCGCCTCTTTGATGGCGGTCGAGTTCATCACGCCCCAGCCCCACATGAACACCCAGTTCGGCCGCTTCTGGCGGATCTGCAGCCACACCGCCTTCTGCTCGATGCCTGGCGGCGACACCGCGTATTTGTCGAACTCGAAGCCGTGCTCCTTGGCGAGGCGCTCGAGCGTGGCGATCGGCTCCTTGCCATAGGCGCTGTCGTGATAGACGAGGGCGATCTTCTTGCCTTTGAGCTTGGCCATGCCGCCTTCCTGCGCCCCGACATAGGTGATCATGGCGTCGGCCGAGTCCCAATAGGTCGCCGGCAGCGGGAAGGCGTAGGGGAAGACCGGCCCGTAGCTCGCATCGGCGCGGCCATAGCCCATCGTCACCAGCGGGATCTTGTCGGCCGTCGCGCGCTCGAGCAGCGCATAGGTGATGCCGGTCGACAGCGGGTTGACCACCGAGGCGCCGGTCGGCGGGTGGTTCTTGAGGCGCTCATAGCACTCGACGCCCTTGTCGTTGTTGTAGCCGTCCTCGCATTCCTCGTAGGTGATCTTGACGCCGTTGACGCCGCCGTCGCGCGCATTGACGAGGTCGAGGTAGTCGGCATAGCCGTCGGCGAAGGGGATGCCGTTGGGCGCATAAGGGCCGGTGCGATAGACCAGGCGCGGTATGAACTGCTCGTTCTGGGCCAGCGCCTCGTTCGCCTCGAAGCCCCATGCCGCGACCGCGGCCAGCGCGATAAATGTCAAGTTCCTCACGCGCATCGACTCCTCCCGGTTCAGCCAAGATTTGAAAGGTATGGCCTTCGTTCCTGGATTCGACACTACCGCCAGCCCGCGAGCCGCGCAAACACCGTGATGGCCCGATTGGATGATGACTGCCGGCCGGGCGTCCTCGCGCCCCGCCGCCCGCAGCATCTCAATCGGCTTGGCCGCTGAAGAATGATTTGATAGATTTGGAAACATGGAAAAGAGAAACGTCATCGCCGCCCTCGCTGCTCTCGCCCAGGAGACCCGGCTCGACATCTATCGGCTGCTGGTCCAGGCCGGACCTGACGGGCTCCCGGCCGGGCGGATCGGCGAGCTTCTCGACTTGGCGCTGCCGACGCTGTCCTTTCACCTGGCGCAGTTGAAGCACGCCGGGCTGGCGACGGCCCGGCGCGAGGGGCGCTCGATCATCTACGCGACGAGCTACCCGGCGATGAACGGGCTCCTCGCCTATCTCACCGAGAATTGCTGCCGGGGCGATGCGGCCGCTTGCGCCACGGGCCGCGAGACGCCGGCATTTCCTCGAACCACAGAAGGAGCATCACGCCATGAAGCGCCTGCACGTGCACGTCGCCGTTGAGGATCTGAGTCAATCGGTACGCTTCTATTCGACGCTCTTCGCCGTCGAGCCCACGGTGCTGAAGCCCGATTACGCCAAGTGGATGCTGGAGGACCCGCGCGTCAACTTCGCCATCTCGGCGCGGGGCGGGAAGCCGGGCGTGCAGCATCTGGGCGTGCAGGTCGAGGACGGGGCCGAGCTGGCCGAGGTCTATGACCGCCTGCAGCGCGCCGAGCGCCCGGTGCTCGACGAGGGCGCCACCACGTGCTGCTACGCCAAGTCAGAGAAGCAGTGGATTTCCGACCCGCAGGGCGTCGCCTGGGAGACCTTTCTGACCCATGGCGAGAGCACCGTCTATGGCGAGAACGCGCCGCTGGCGGAGCTCGAGGTTGCCACCGGCGTGTGCTGCGTCGGGCCATCCGAGGCGCCGCCCGCGCCGACGGAAGCCGTGGCCAAGAGCTGCTGCGCCGGCGGCTGAGCGGCGATGGTCGGCAAGATCTACAACGTGCTGTTCCTCTGCACCGGCAACTCCGCGCGCAGCATTCTCGCGGAGTCGCTGGTGACGCATTGGGGAGAGGGCCGCTTCCGGGGATTCAGTGCTGGCAGCTTCCCAAAAGGCGCGGTACATCCACTCGCCCTCGATCTGCTGCGCCGCCTCGGCCTGCCGAGCGAGCGCCTGCGCAGCAAGAGCTGGAACGAGTTCGCCGCGCCGGGCGCGCCCGTCATGGATTTCGTCCTGACCGTCTGTGACCAGGCGGCGGGCGAGGTCTGCCCGGTCTGGCCCGGCAATCCCGTCACCGCCCATTGGGGCGTGCCTGATCCGGCCGCCGTGCGGGGCAGCGAGATCGAGCGGCGCAACGCCTTCCGCGACGCGCTGCGCACGCTCGAGCGCCGCATCAAGCTCTTCACCATCCTGCCGATCGAAAAGCTCGACCGCCTGGCGCTGCAGCGCGAAGCGCAGAACATCGCCCGAGCCCGCGCCGACATCGAGCGCCGGGTGCACTGACCTCCTTGCATCATCCACACCGGCGATCGAGGATGGTGCAATGACGTCTCGCGACGCGATACCTGAGCTGAACGGCGGCGTGGTCGACGCGACTCTCATGCCCCTGCTGGCCGAGGCGCTCGCGGCCGAAGGGCTGCCGGTCGAGGATCTCGACGGCGAGGGCCGGAATTTCTTCGCCTTTCGCGACCGGGCCGGCGCGCTGGTCGGGTTTGCCGGGATGGAGATTTTTGGCGGGGACGCCCTGCTGCGGTCGCTCATCGTCCTGCCGCCGGTGCGCGAGAGGACCTACGGGACCGCGATCGCCGAATGGATGATGGCGGAGGCGGCCAGGCGCGGCGTGCGGATGCTTTTCCTGCTGACCACGACCGCCGCGCCGTTTTTCGCGAAGCTCGGCTTCCATCGCATCGACCGCAAGGCAGTGCCGGCCGCGATCGCGGCGACGCGCGAGTTCGCCGCGCTCTGTCCGACAACGGCGGTGTGCATGATGAAGGCGCTGGTCCCGCCGGCCCAATCCTGATCGTCCTGCGTTGACGACTTGCCGGATCGGCGCGTTGCGGCGCTATGCTGTTGCCGCGACGGGAGGTCACGCCCATGCGCTACGAGCTCTATTACTGGCCGGGGATCCAGGGGCGCGGCGAGTTCGTGCGCCTCGCGCTCGAGGAGGCCGGCGCCGACTACGTCGACGTCGCGCGGGAGAAGGGCGGCATGGCGGCGATGATGCGCCTCATGGAGGGCGACGAGATCGAACGGCCGCCCTTCGCGCCGCCTTTCCTCAAGGCCGGCCGCCTGCTCATCGGCCAGACCGCGAACATTCTCCTGTTTCTCGGCTCCCGCCACGGCCTCGCGCCCGAGGACGAAGGTGGCCGTCTCTGGACAAACCAGCTGCAGCTGACCATGGCCGACCTCGTCGTCGAGGCGCATGACACCCATCACCCGATCGCCACGAGCCTCTACTACGAGGACCAGAAGCCGGCGGCGCGCCGCCGCGCCGAGGATTTTCGCAAGAACCGCGTCCCCAAATTCCTGGCCTATTTCGAGCGCGTGCTTGAGCGCAACCCGCGCGGCGGCCGCCATCTCGTCGGCGCAAGGCTGACCTATGCCGATCTGTCGCTGTTCCAGGTGGTCGAGGGGCTCGGCTACGCTTTTCCCCGCGCCATGAAGCGCCTGAGCAAGCGCTACCCGAAAGTGATCGCCCTCCACGATCGGGTCGCGGCGCGCCCGCGCATCAAGGCCTATCTCGCCTCCGACCGGCGCATCCCCTTCAACGAAGAGGGAATTTTCCGCCGGTATCCGGAGCTCGACGAGTAAGCCGCGCGCATTTCGGCCATTCCGCCCTGCCGAGACAGATCCTATGTTTGTCACTCCGGAACAACAGGAGGGGCGGCATTGGCTGGCCCGAGATTTCCCACACTGATTGTCGGCGGCGGCATCGGCGGATTGGCGACGGCGCTCGCCCTCGGCCGCGCCGGCCGCCCCGTCCATGTCGTGGAGAAGGCGCCGGACTTCGGCGAGATCGGCGCCGGGCTGCAGCTCGCGCCCAATGCCATGGCGGTGCTCGACCGGCTCGGCCTCACCGCCGAGATCAGCAAGCATGCCGTCTACCCCAGCCGCCTCGTCTGGATGGATGCGCTCCAGGGCACGCGCATCACCGCCGTCGACCTGGGCGAGGCTTTCCGCTGCCGCTACGGCCATGCCTACATCGTCATGCATCGGGCCGATCTGCTCGCTGTGCTGCTCGAGGCCTGCCGGGCGGAGAAACTCGTCACGCTCGAGGCCGATCGCGAGATCGCCGCCATCGAGGATCGCGGCGACACCGTGCGCGCCCGCTCCGCCGATGGCGTGCTCTACGACACCGATCTCCTGATCGGCGCCGACGGCCTGCATTCGCGGGTGCGCCGCCTCGTCTCCGATGACGCGCTGGTCTATGACGGCCTCGTCGCCTATCGCGGCGCCATTCCCATGGAGCGGATGTCGACCCATGCGGGG
>DASVOY010000580.1:0-8183 GCA_036383115.1 Allostellaceae bacterium | reverse complement strand
GGTGGCCAGGATGTGGGCCAGCCGGGTGGTCAGCACCCGGGTCTTGCCCGTCCCCGCGCCGGCGAGCACCAGAACCGGCCCCTCCACGGCCTCGACCGCCCGGCGCTGCGCCTCGTTGAGCCCGGCGAGGTAGGGCGGCGTCGCGGCGGCGGGAAGGCTGGGACTGTCGGAGGGGGGCATCGCTCCCCGTATATAGCACGCTCGTGCCGGGGTGCGAGGGTGCGGCCGAAATCCCTGGCGCGTTCTGCCGGGAAACTCCTTATGATGGAGGGCCTTACGTCTTTCCCGCCATGCACACCGCCATCACCATCCTGGTCTTCGTCTTCACCTATGTCGGAATGGCAATCGGCCGCCTGCCCGGGCTGCAGCTCGACCGCAGCGGCATCGCCCTTCTCGGCGTCATCGCACTCCTCGCGACGGAGACCGCCACCCTCGACGACCTCGGCGGCAGCATCGACACTTCGACCGTGGTGCTGCTCTTCGCGCTGATGATCATCTCGGCGCAGTTCGTCTCGGCCGGCTTCTACGACCTCTGCGCCGACTGGATCACCAGCCGGCGCGGCGGCCCGGCCTGGCTCCTGGCGGTCACCGTGGCGATCTGCGGTGGGCTCGCGGCGCTCCTCGCCAACGACATCATCGTTGTGGCCATGGCGCCGCTGCTCATCGCCGGCGCGCGCCGGCGCGCCCTCGACCCGCGCCCGTTCCTGATCGCCCTCGCCTGCGCCACCAACGCGGGGTCGGCCGCCACCCTCATCGGCAACCCGCACAACATCCTGATCGGCCAGGTCGGCAATCTCGGCTTCCATAGCTTCCTGCTCGCCTGCGCCGTCCCGGCGGCGGTGGCGCTGGTCTGCGTCTTCGGCATCATCTGGCTGCTCTGGCACGACCGCATCGAGGCCACCGTCCTGGCGGTGACGCGCGAGGTGCCGGAGGTGCCGCGCCATCCCTATGACCGCGCCCAGACGATCAAGGGGCTGGTGGCGCTCGCGGCGCTGCTCATCCTGTTCACGACGTCGCTGCCGCGCGAGATCGGCGGGCTGGTGATCGCGGCCCTGCTGCTCGCCAGCCGCAAATTCACCAGCCGGACGATGATCGCCGCGATCGACTGGCCGCTGTTGCTGCTGGTGGTCTGCCTCTTCGCCATCATCGGGACGCTCGGCAACAACACCAGCATTCCCTTGACGGCGAAGTCGGTGCTCCAGGCGCTGCGCATGCTGCCCGACAACCTCGCCGTGCTCGCGCCGCTATCGCTCATGATGAGCAACACCTTCGGCAACCTGCCCTCGGTGATCCTGCTGCTGCAGATCTGGCCGGACCCGCCCGCGGGAGCGCTCTACGCGTTGGCGCTGCTGGCCTCGCTCGCCGGCAATCTCCTGCTCGTCGGCAGCCTCGCCACCATCCTGGTGGTCGAGCGCGCCGATGCTTTCGGCGTGCACATCAGCTTTGCCGAATATGCGCGCGCCGGCATCCCGATCACGCTGCTGTCGATGGGCTTCGCCGTGTTCTGGCTCGCGCTGACCGGCTGGGTACCCGTCCTGCCCGGCTAGGGCGTGTATTCATAAAACTTGGGTCAACATAGGAACGTCAGCCGCGCCGCGCCGCCTTGATCGCGGCGACGTCGATCTTCTTCATGCCCATCATCGCATCAAACGCGCGCTTTGCTTCATCGCCGCCGGCCGCCAGCGCCTCGGTCAGCACGCGCGGCGTGATTTGCCAGGACACGCCCCACTTGTCTTTGCACCAGCCGCACGCACTCTCTTGGCCGCCATTGCCGACGATGGCGTTCCAGTAGCGATCGGTCTCGTGCTGATCGTCGGTGGCGATCTGGAATGAGAAGGCTTCGCTATGTTTGAAGGCAGGACCGCCGTTGAGGCCGAGACAAGCGACGCCCGCAACTGTGAATTCGACCGTCAGCACGTCGCCCTCCTTGCCGGATGGGTAGTCACTGGGTGCACGGTGGACGGCACCCACCGCGCTATCGGGAAAGGTCTCGGCGTAGAAGCGGGCGGCAGCCTCGGCGTCCTTATCGTACCAGAGGCAAATCGTGTTCTTTGCCATTACGTGTCCTTTCGCTTTGAAGCCAAATTCCGGCCCTTATATCCCCATCCGCTGTCTTCTGAATTAGGAGCCCAAGCGCATTTCTCCATCCCAGAAGGTCCGTTTCGCCCTGGCCGTCGTAAGGGCAACTAACTTACTTCAGCGTCGCTGTCCGCTTCGGTCAAAAGCGGGCGTGACGTCATTAATTTTGGATGTCGGTTTTACACCGCAAGCGGACATCCCTGAGCCTTTAATGAGTACACGCCCTAGCTGGAGGCCGCCCGCGATCGCTGTCGGTCGGCTATGATCGGGGTAAATTGGCCGAAGAAGAATATGTCATGAGCTTTCCCTATCCCCTGCCCGCCCTCGATCTTGCCGCGCCGCTCGACCGCCATCGCGCGACGGTGCGGCCGGAGTGGATCGACGGCAACGGTCACATGAATGTCGGCTATTACGTCGTCGCGTTCGATCACGCCACCGACACGCTCTGCGAGCAGCTCGGCGTCGCCTGGAACTACGTCGAGCACAAGCTCGGCATGGTTTTCGTGCTCGAGGCGCACATAACCTATGACCGCGAGGTCCACGCGGCCGACAAGCTGCGCATCACCACGCAGATCCTCGATTACGACGCAAAGCGCCTGCACTTCTTCCATGCGATGTACCATGGCGATGAAGGCTGGCTGGCATCGACCAATGAGCTGATCATGCTGCACATCGACTATGAAACCCGCCGCGCGGCCCCTTGGCGCGCCGAGACCATGCGCCGCATCGAAGCGATGGCGCGCGCGCATAAGGCCCTGCCCCGGCCGGAAAAGGCCGGGCGCATCATCGGCATAAAAGCGAAGCCGGCGACGTGACGCGCCGGCTCACAGGCGTTCGGCGCGAATCCAGCTTTCGAGCAGCATGCGCAGCGCCGCCACGAAGGCGAGCGGCTGGTCGAGCATGACATGGTGCTGCGCCTCCGGCACCTCGACGATCGGCGCCTCGGGCCCCATCAGCGACGACATGTAGGACGCGGTATAGCGCGAGACGAGCGCGCTCTTCTCGCCGAAGATCAACGCGGCGCGGCAGCGCGCCGCCTGCAGGTATTCGCGAAACGGCTCGCCGAACCGGCGCGTACCCATCGCCGCGCCGTCGAACTTCCAAGTCCAGCCGCCCTCGACGGGCATGAGCGAATGGCGGGCGATGAATTCGACGATGAAGTCATTGTCGCAGGTCTGCGGCGGCATCAGCCGGAAGCGCGCCAGCGCCGCGTCGAAACTCTCGTAGATCTTCTTGTTGGCCCATTTCGGCGGCGACAGAGGGTGGCTCACCTCCTGTTCCGGCGAGCGGATCGGCGTGTCCACGATCACCGCGCCGCCGAGCTCGTCGCCGAATTGCGCAGCGAACTTCATCGTCATGAAGCCGCCGAAACTGTGGCCGATCACGAAAGGGCGCGCGCCGAGGCCAGCATCGGCGATCACCGCGCGCATTTCCGCCGCGCGAAGCTCCGAGCTGTAGCTCTCCCGCCGGCCGCTGTCGCCCATGCCGGACAAGTCGATGGCGGCCACCCGGAAGTCGCGCATGAAATAGGGCGCGATGAAGCTCCACCAGTTCGCGTGCGCACCGCCGCCATGCACGAAGAGCAGGCCACGGCCGGCTTTTGCCTGGCCGCCCGGCCAGAACAGATAGTGGATCGGGCAGCCCTCCACCGTCACCGAGCGCGATTGCCTCGGGCTGGAGATCGCCCATCGGAACCAGTCCGGCGCAGGGGCGCGGATCGCGAAATGGTCAGCCGGAATTGGTCCGTTTGCCAAGAAACCTCCTGCCCGAAGTGGCGCCTGGGGCGGACCCTATGGCGACGGCGCTCGGCGGGCAAGGGAGGAGCCTGCATATCTGCTCTCCCGCTTGCGCGCGCAGGGCCTGCCGTATTGAATGGGCGCGAGAGGCGGGTCGGGGCACCAGATGGCGGCGCCCGTTCGCCGGGAGGAATTGGAGTATGGCGGTAACGGTCCTTTACCCGGAAGGGCAACTCCCCGACGATGCTCTCGAGCGGGAAATATTCGGGCCCGACCTGCGCATCCTGCGGCGCGAGGTGAACGCCCTCGCCGCTCTCCCTGCGGCGGATTGCGCGGAGGTCGATGGCCTGATGATCTCCCGCTTCGCCGTCTCGGCGGAGGATATGAGTCGCTTCCCCCGCCTGCGCGCCATCGTGCGCATGGGCGTGGGCTACGACAAGCTGGCCCGCGATGCGGCGGCCGCGCGCAACATTATCGTGTGCAACGTGCCGGATTACGGCACGACCGAAGTGGCCGATCACGCGATGGCGCTGGTTCTGGCGCTGCGCCGCGGCGTCATCCAGCACCACGATACGCAACGCGCGAGCCCGCCGGCCTCCTGGCGGCCGATCCCAGGCGAGCTGGTGCGCCGGTCCTCGGTGCAGACCTTCGGCATCATCGGCCTCGGCCGCATCGGCACCGCCGTCGCGCTGCGGGCGCGCGCCTTCGGCTTCCGCGTCGTCTTCTACGATCCCTACCTGCCGAATGGCAGCGAGCTGGCGCTCGGCATTGCGCGTGCGGCGACGCTCGGGGATCTGCTGCGCCAGACCGACACGCTGTCGATCCACACCCCATTGACCCCCGAGACGCGCGGCATGCTCGGCCACGCGCAGCTCAGGCTGATGCCACGCGGCGCGGTGGTGGTGAACACCGCGCGCGGACCGATCATCGAGCTCGACGCGCTCGCCGCGCTGCTGCGCGGCGGCCATATCGCCGGCGCGGGACTCGATGTCGTCCCGGTCGAGCCGCCCATGGAGCCTCTCCCCGAATTGCTGCGCGCCTACCGGACGCGGGAACGCTGGCTGGAGGGACGACTCGTCATCACGCCGCACGCCGCCTACTACTCGCCCGAGGCAATACACGATACGCGGGTGAAGGCCGCCGAGACGATGCGCGCGGCGCTGTTGACCAACCGGCCGAAGAACGTGATCACGCCGGACATGTACTAGGCGTGATCGCTGTCGCCAGCGGGACCGGACTCGCCTAGTCTGGGGCAAAACCAGGACGGCGGGGACAGTCCGCGCCGGACAAGCTCGGGGAGGGACCATGGCCGAGGACGGGGTCGTCGACGTTTCGCAGCTGATCGACGAGCGCAGGATCAGCGGCTTTCAGATCTTCGTCGCGGTGCTCTGCGCGCTCGCCGTCTTCATGGACGGCTTCGACACGCAGATGGTGGGCTACGTGCTGCCCGCCATCGCCAAATCCATGCAGATCGCGCCTGCGGCTCTGAGTCGGGTCATCGTCAGCGGGCTCGTCGGGCTGATGACCGGAGCGCTCCTCTTCGGCGTCGTCGCCGACCGCGTCGGGCGCAAATCGGTCATCATCTTCTGCCTGCTCATCTTCGGCGTGTTCATGCTGTTGACCCCGACGGCGTCATCGGTCGAGGGGCTGATGGCCTGGCGCTTCCTCACCGGCCTCGGGCTCGGCGGCGCCATGCCCAACGCCATCGCGCTCACCGCCGAATATTCGCCGCAGCGCAGCCGCGCCACGGTGGTGATGATGATGTTCTTCGGCTTCTCGCTGGGCGCGGCCGTTGCCGGCTTCGCCACCGCGGCGCTGGTCCAGCGTTTCGGCTGGCCGGCAGTGTTCTATACCGGCGCCGTACTGCCGATCCTGTTCGCGCCGATGCTGGTGGCGTTCCTGCCGGAGTCGATCCGCGTGCTGGCGCTCAGGGGTAACGCTCAGCCACGCATCGCCGGGTTGCTCTCGCGCATCGATCCCTCCCGCAACTTCACCGCGGCGATGCGCTTCGTCATCCGCGAGGAGAACGCAGAGGGCATGCCGGTCGTCCACCTTTTCCACGAGCAGCGCGCCGTCTCGACGGTGCTGCTCTGGATCATGTTCTTCATGAATCTCCTGTGCCTGTTCTTCCTGGCGAGCTGGCTGCCGACGGTGATCACCGGTAAGGGCCTCTCGCTCGAGATCGCGGCGGTCGCCACCGCGCTGCTGCAGATCGGCGGCTGCATCGGCACGCTGTGCATGGGGCCGCTGGTCGACCGCTTCGGTGCCTTCGCCGTGCTCTCCATCAATTACGTCGGCGCGGCGATCTTCATCGCGCTCGTGGGCATCTCCGGCGCCCTGGTGCCGCTGATCATGGCCACGAGTTTTGCCGCCGGCTTCTGCATCGTCGGCGGCCAGAACGCGATGAACGCGCTCGCCTCGACGATCTACCCCACTTACATTCGCTCGACCGGCGTCGGCTGGGCGCTCGGCATCGGCCGCGTCGGCACCATCGTGGGCACGGCCGTCGGTGGCGCCCTGCTGGCGCTGCATCTGCCGATCCCGGCGATCTTCACGGTGGCGGCCGTTCCCGCCTTGTGCACGGCGGCCGCCACCGTGGCCCTCGGCCGCGCGGAGCGCCGCCGCCACGCGGCGAACGGTCAGTCCGCCTACGCGCCGCAGCGGAGCGCCGCGGTGTAAAGATTCGCTCAGGCGAGCTTGCGCCGGAGCAGCCGCTCGGCGTTGCCGCGGAAGATCGCCGTGCGGCTCTCGGCCTCGAGGTGGCCCGCCTCGATCGCATCGCGCGTGTCGGCGATCGGGCCGAAAGGTGCATCGCTGGCGAAGACGACATTCCCGGCGCCGAAGAAGTCGATGCCGCAGGCAAGCCCATGCGACGCGCCGAAGAGCGCGGTGTCGGCATGGAACATCTTGAAATAGTCGAGGTGTGGCCGCTTCAGCGAACTGAGCACGCCCGAATAATCCTCCTCGCGCGTGCGGCTTCCCAGCACGGCGAGGCCGCTCTCGATGCGCTTGTCGAAATAAGGGATCATGCCGCCGAGGTGATGCGTGATGATGTCGAGTTTGGGATGACGGTCGAACAGGCCGGAGAACACCAGCCGCGCCATCGCCACCGAGGTATCGTAAGGCCAGCCGAAGCACCACCAGAGCTCGTAACGCGACCGCGGCTCGGCGGCGTAATCCGTCGTCTCGGATGTCCGCGCCGGATGGAGCCAGATCGGCCGGTCGTAACGCGCCATCGCCGCGAAGAGCGGCTGGAACTCCGGCGCGTCCAGCGGCTTGCCTTTGACGTTGGTGTAGATCTGGACGCCGACGGCGCCCAGTTTCTCGATAGCGCGCTCGACCTCCCTGAGGCACGCCTCCATGTCGGTCATCGACAGCGCCGCGACGAAGCCGGCGAAACGCTCGGGATGGCGGCCGACCAGCTCGGCCATGCCGTCATTGCCGATGCGCGCCAGCTCGGCGCCCTGCCGCGCATCGGCGAAGTCCTCGATCGGAGGGTTGGGCAAGGCGACGACCTGGTGGTAGTCGCCGATCCTGTCCATGGTGCGGAAGCGGAGGTCGAGATCGTGCAGCTCGCGCACCTCCATCAGCCGCTTGACCAGTCCGAAGCGCGAGCCCATGCGCTCGAGCGCGCCGGTGAAGTCGCGCGGCAGCACATGGGTGAAGATGTCGATGATCATGGGCTTGTCCTGCGTCAGATATGCTGCGCCGCGCCGGGGCGTTGCGCGCCGCCCGGCGTCGCCGCGAGGGCCGAACTCGCCCTCGCCAAGACCTCGCGATAGCCGCGGCGCAGCTCCATGCGCCCGCCGTAGCCCTGCGCCAGGAGGTGGCGGTGCACGCGCGGCAGCTGCCAGCACGGCACGAAGACGAAGAGATGATGCTCGAGGTGGTAGTTCACCCAATAGGGCGCGAGCAGGAGCCGCGTGAGCGGGTCGGCGAGCGTCGTCCGCGTGTTGCGCAGGGGATCGTCATTGTCGGGCACGACGGCGTGCTCCGCGATGTTGCGGATGCGGCTGACGAGCTGGTACCAGGTCAGCATCGGCACCAGCCACAGCAGCGGATAAAGCCACCAGTAGCCGGCCAGCGCCAGCCCGGCGAAGAGCACGAGATTGACCAGGGCCGCGCCGCCCAGCCGCTGGCGCAGCCGCGCCCAGCGCTCGCGCCAGGGAAGTCTGGCGGGACCGAGCGCCTCCAGGAGCTGCGCCTTGCGCCGCTGGTAGCCGGTGCGGCCGGTCAGGTCGCGCATGATCTTGCGCCTGAGGCTCGCCCGCGTGATGGGAAAAGGCGCGGACAGGACCAGGTCGGGATCCTCCGCCTGCTGGGTGAAGCGGTGATGCTTCAAGTGGTAGGGCCGATAGAGGCAGAGAT
>DASVOY010000579.1:0-6847 GCA_036383115.1 Allostellaceae bacterium | reverse complement strand
CCCGGCCTCGAGGAGTCCGCGCAGAGGGGCGCGCGGCTCAGCGCCATGGACTGGCTCGCCGCCGATCAGGCGCGGGCGGCGCTGTCGCTGCACATGACAAAATTCCATCGCCGCTACGATCTCCTGCTCACCCCGAGCGTCGCGGTGCCGGCGCTCAGGGTAGGCGAGCTGGTGGCCGATACCACGCAGAAGGAATGGATCGACTGGTCGCCCTTCAGCTATCCCTTCAACCTCACGCGGCAGCCGGCGGCGAGCGTGCCCTGCGGCGTCACCAGGGCGGGGCTGCCGATCGGGCTTCATATCGTCGGGCGCATGCATGACGACGCGCTGGTCCTGCGCGCCGCCCGCGCCTATGAGCGCGCCTCGCCGCCGCCGCTCTGTCCGCTCGATTGAGCGCGAGCATGGGCGCGACATGGCTCGAGCGGACGGATCGCGCGATCGGCGCGCTCGTCACGATCGCCGCCTGGCTGGTGCTGTCGGTGAGCCTGCTGCTGTTCCTGCAATGGCCGTTGCGCGATGTCGTGCACGGCTGGTCGCGCGAGGCCAACGACCTCGCGCAATGGCTCTTTGCTCTCTATGTCAGCGTCGCGCTCACTTGCGCCACCCGCCAGCGCTCGCACCTCGCCGCTACGGCCTTCGTTGAGCGTTACCCGCCCGCGCTGCGCGCGTTGATCGGGCGGGCGGCGGCCCTCCTCTGCGTGGTGCCATGGGCGTTCTTCGTGCTGATCGCCGGTGCGCCGACGGCGTGGCGCTCGATTGTCCAGCTCGAGGCCTTTCCGGAGACCTACAATCCCGGCTACTTCATCATCAAGGCCAGTGTGCTGCTGCTCGCCTTGTTGATGCTCGTCCAGGCGATGCTCGACGCGTTCCGCCCGAGAGTGCGCTAGCGCATGGAGGCCGCGGGCCTGTGGATGCTCGCGCTGGTCGCGATCCTGATGATCGCTACCGGCCTCCCCGCGTTCATCGTGCTCATCGGCGTGTCCGTGCTGTTCGCGATCATCGGCATCGCGGTGGGGGCGCTGCCTTACGCGCTGCTCACGGCGCTGCCGTCGCGCATCCTCGGCCTCCTCGAGAACGATTTGCTGCAGGCGCTGCCGCTCTACGTGCTGATGGGGGCGCTGCTCGACCGGCTGCCGCTCGCCGACATCCTGTTCCGCGCCGGCAACCGGCTCTTCGCGCGCACGCCGGCCGCGCCGCTGCTCGCCGCCCTCGGCCTCGGCGCGATGCTCGCGCCGATGAACGGCTCGGTCGGCGCCAGCGTGGCGACGCTGTCGCGCGTCGTCCACCCGCGCCTTCTCGCCCGCGGCGTTCCCGCCGAGCAGAGCCTCGCCGTCGTCTGCGTCGCCAGCACCTTGGGCGTGGTCGTGCCGCCCTCGCTGGTGCTGATCCTGCTCGGCGACGCCATGCTCGGCGCCCATACCCAGGCGGTGAACGCGAGCGGCCACATGGTGCGGGTGATCAACACGCAGGACGTGTTTCGCGGCGCGTTGACGCCGGCGGCCATATTTCTCCTGGCCTGCTGCGCCTGGGCGTGGCGGGCGGGCCGGCGCTCACGGCCGATCGCTGCGAGGCCTGTCGGCCTGAGGGGATGGCTGGTGGCGGGCACGACCGCCGCCTTGATCCTGGGCCTGCTCGGCGGCGTGACCGCGGGATATCTCTACGCTGTCGAGGCAGCGGCGACGGGCGCTTTCGCTCTGTTCACCGGCGGACTCCTCGCGCGCGCGCTCACGGCCGAGGTCCTGCGCGTCGTGCTGCGCAATACCATGGCGATCACCGGGGCGCTCTTCGCGCTCTTCATCGCCGCCACCACTTTCACCCTCGTCTTCCGCGCCTTCGGCAGCGATCGCCTGCTGGCGGCTTTCGTCGACAGCATCCCCGGCGGTGCTGGCGGCGCGGTGATGGGCGTGCTCCTGCTGCTCGGCCTCTGTGCCTTCGTGCTCGACGCCTTCGAGATCATCCTGGTCGTCATTCCGCTGCTCATGCCGCCCCTGCTGGTGCGCGTGCCGGACGCGGTCTGGGTGTCGGCGCTGACGCTGCTCGCGCTGCAGGCGAGCTTCCTCGTCCCGCCCTTCGGCTATGCCGTGATGATGGCGCGGACGGCGACGGGCGAGGCCGGGCCGCTGCACCGCCTCACGCGGGCGCTGCTGCCGTTCCTCTGCCTGCAGCTGCTGGTGCTGGGCTTGACGCTGACCTTTCCGTCCCTGACGCACCTCGCCGAACCCGCCGCGTCCACCGCAAAGCCGCCGCTTCGTGACGAAGAGATCGATCGGCAGCTGGAGAACCTGGTTCCGGTGCCGGCGCCGAGCGAGATTCGCTGACGTCGCGATAGGTGACGACGCGGGCGGTGCGCGTGGGCGGCGTATTGTACGGCCATGTGTTTGACGATAGAACAGTTTGGACACCAAACTAATCGGCGCGGCACGACCGCATCACAGGGAGAACGCTATGAGGAGACTGGGCATCGGGCTGGCCTTGGCGACGCTGCTGGCCAGCAGCGCTTTCGCGGCGGACCAGCTGGTCGAGCTGAAGCTGTCGCATTGGGTTCCCGCCGCGCACCCGCTGCACCCGGCGTTCCAGGCCTGGGCCACGGATATCGAGAAGGAGTCCGGCGGCACCATCAAATCGACGCTCTTCCCGGCGCAGCAGCTGGGCAAGGCGGTCGACCATTACGACATGGTGCGCGACGGCATCGCCGACGGCGCCTACGTCAATCCCGGCTACCAGCCTGGCCGCTTCCCGATCATCGCCGCCGGCGAACTGCCCTTCCTCATGGCGAACGGCATCGGCGGCTCGCAGGCGCTCGACGCCTGGTATCGCAACTACGCCGCCAGGGAGATGAAGGACGTGCATTTCTGCTTTGCCTTCGTGCACGATCCCGGCGGCCTCCACTCGCGCAGCAAGAAGATCATGCTGCCCACCGATATCAGCGGCCTCAAGGTGCGCCCGGCCGACGCCACGATCGGCCAGCTCGTGACCCTGCTCGGCGGCACCAATGTGCAGGCCTCGGCGCCGGAGGCGCGCGACGTGCTCGAGCGCGGCGTCGCCGACGCCATCACCTTCCCGTGGAATTCCCTGGTGCTGTTCGGCATCGACAAGGCGACCAAGTACCATATGGACTCGGCGCTCTACGTGACGACTTTCGTATGGGTGCTGAACCAGGCGAAATACGATGCGATGTCGCCGACGCAGAAGAAGGTGATCGACAACCACTGCAACACCGCCTGGGCCGAGAAGGTCGCGGCGCCCTGGGCCGAATGGGAAGCGGCCGGTCGTGCCAAGATCAAGGAAGAGCCCGGCCACGAGGTCTATCAGCTCAACGCCGAGCAGCTCGCCGCCTGGCGCAAGGCGGCCGCGCCGCTGACCGCGCAATGGGCCGAGGGCGCCAAGCGCGCCGGTGTCGATCCGGACAAGACGCTGGCCGAGCTTAAGGCCGACCTGGCCAAGTACAAGGCGGCCTACTAGGCCCGCTGCATGACCGAGACCGTAGCCGGGCCGAGCGCGCGCGGGGGCGGCGGCCCCCCGCGGCGCAATCGCATGGACCGGTTCATCGATGGAATCGAGCTGCTGGCGGCGATCTTCGTCGGCATCGTCGCCGTCGACATTTTCGTGTCCGTGCTGCTGCGCAAGTTCTTCAGCGTGTCGATCCCCGACAGCTACGATTTCGGGCGGTTGCTGCTGGGGATCCTGATCTTCTGGGGCATCGCCGCAACCAGCTACCGCGGCACGCACATCACTGTCGACCTCGTCTGGTCGGTGGCGAGCCCGCGATGGAAGCGGGTGATCGACGTCTTTGCCACCCTGGTCCTGCTCCTCGTGGTGACGACGCAGACCATCATGCTGTTCGACAAGGTGCGCCTCACCCGCGCCGACCATGTGCTGACCTACGATCTGAACCTGCCGGTGTGGCCGTTCTTCGCGGTAGCCTGGCTCGGCGACGTCTCGGCGGTGCTGCTCATCGCCGTGCGCACCTTTCGGCTGATCGTCCGGCCGGAGTCGCTGGCGGCGATGCCGATCAAGACGGTCGAATGAGGCGGCGATGAGCACCGACGCCATTGCCGTCATCGGTTTCGTCGTGCTGTTCGTGCTCATGCTGCTGCGCGTGCCCGTCGGCATGGCCATGGGCCTGGTCGGAGTCACCGGCTTCGGCTACATCGTCGGCGGGTTGCCGGCACTCAAGATGGTCGGCCAGACCTCGATGCGCACGGTGGCCGACTATTCCTTCGGCATCATCCCGATGTTCCTGGTGATGGGCGCGGTGGTATCGACCTCCGGCATGAGCCGCGAGCTGTTCCGCGCCGGCAATACCTTCGCCGGGCATTTCAAGGGCGGGCTCGGCATCGCCACCATCGCCGCCTGCGCCGGCTTTGCTGCGATCAGCGGCTCGTCGGTGGCGACGGCGGCGACCTTCTCGACCGTGGCCTATCCGGAGATGCGGCAGTACCGCTACCCGCAGTCCTTCTCGACCGGCGTCATCGCCGCCGGCGGCACGCTCGGCGCCATGTTCCCGCCCTCGACCGTGCTCGCGGTCTACGGCCTCATCACGCAGCAGGACGTCGGCAAGCTGTTCATCGCCGGCATCCTGCCGGGCTGCCTCGCGGTGTCCATGTACATCGCCACCGTCGCCGTCATCGGCTTCTTCCGGCCGGATTATTTGCCGGCCGGCCGGCACAGCTCGTGGAGCGAGCGACTCGCGGCGTTGCGCCAGGTGTGGGCCCCGCTGCTGCTGTTCGTGCTGGTGATCGGCGGGCTCTATGGCGGCGTGTTCACGCCGACCGAGGCGGGCGGCGTCGGCGCCGGTGGCGCCATCATCATCGGCGCGTTGCGCGGACGCCTGTCGCCAACGCAGCTGCTGCAGTCGCTGCTGCATGCCACGCGTACCGCCGCGGCGATCTTCACCGTCCTCATCGGTGCGCTGCTGTTCGGCTACTTCCTGACCGTGACGCAGACGCCGCAGAACGTGACGGCGTTCCTCACCAGCCTCGGCCTCGGCCGCTATGGCGTGCTGGCCTTGATCATGGTGATGTATCTGGTGCTGGGCTGCCTGATGGATGCCCTGGCGATGATCATCCTCACCGTGCCGATCATCTTCCCGGTGGTCACGGCGCTCGGATTCGATCCGATCTGGTTCGGCGTGATCATCGTGATGACGGTCGAGCTCGGCCTCATCCACCCGCCCGTCGGCATGAATGTCTTCGTCATCAAGTCGGTCGTGCCCGAGGTGAGCTTTCTCACCATTTTCTCGGGCGTGCTACCCTTCATCGCCACCGACATTCTCCGCCTGATCATCCTGATTGCCTTTCCCATCATCGCGACGTACCTGCCCGAGCACATGCGTTAGAGACGGCATAAGAGGCCCGCCATGGAACGCTCGTTCAAGAAGGAGATAGAGGCGCTGAAGCTCGGTGCGGGCGAGGTCTTCCGTGGCGAGGGCATCCTCGCGGTCACCAAGGCGCTGCTGCAGTCGGGCGTGAGCTACGTTGGAGGCTATCAAGGCGCGCCGGTCTCCCACCTGCTCGACGTGCTGGTCGAGGCCCAGGACATCATCGGCGGGCTCGGTGTCCATCTCGAGACCTGCACCAACGAGGCCTCCGCCGCGGCGATGCTCGGCGCGTCGATCAATTATCCGCTGCGCGGCGCGGTGACGTGGAAATCGATCGTCGGCACCAACGTCGCCTCGGACGCGCTGTCGAACCTGTCGTCACCCGGCGTCATCGGCGGCGCGCTCATCATCATCGGCGAGGATTACGGCGAGGGCGCCAGCGTCATCCCGGAGCGCTCGCACGCCTTCGCCATGAAGTCGTCGATCTGGCTGCTCGACCCGCGCCCCGATTTGCCGGTGATCGTGCGCATGGTCGAGAAGGGCTTCGAGCTTTCCGAGGCGAGCCACGCGCCGGTCATGATGGAGCTGCGCATCCGCGCCTGCCATGTCAGCGGCGAGTTCGTGGCCAAGGATAATGTCCGGCCTGCGCATTCGCGCCTCGACCCGATCGCCGATCCCGCGCGGTTCAACTACGACCGGCTCTCCCACCCGCCCGCGACATTTGCCCAGGAGAAGCGCAAGGTCGAGGAGCGCCTGCCCGCCGCGCAGGACTTCATCCGCCGGGAGCATCTCAACGAGCTCTTCGCCGGCGATCTCGGCGACGTCGGCATCATCGTCCAGGGCGGACTCCACAACAGCCTGCTGCGGGCCTTGGCGCGGCTCGGCCTCGCCGACGCCTATGGCGCGACGCGCGTGCCGCTCTATGTGCTGAACGTCGTCTATCCGCTGGTGCCGGAGGAGGTGACGGGGTTCTGCACCGGCAAGCGCGCCGTGCTCGTCGTCGAGGAGGGCTATCCCGACTACATCGAGCAGCAGGTCAACGTGCTGCTGCGCCGCGCCGACCTGCAAACGCACGTCTCCGGCAAGGGCATGCTGCCCAGTGTCGGCGAATATACCGGCGACGTGCTGCTCGCCGGCGTCGCGTCCTTCCTGGCCGAGGCCCGTCCCGCCGGGCTCGACTTCGCGCCGATCGCCGCCGCGGCCGAGCGCGTCGCCGCGCTGAAGCAGGGCGCGGCCACCGCCATGGGCGACCTCCCGGCACGGCCGCCGACCTTCTGCACGGGCTGCCCCGAGCGGCCGGTGTTCAGCGCTTTGAAGCTGATGCAGCGCGAGATCGGCCCGACGCATATCAGCGCCGATATCGGTTGCCACTCCTTCGCGACCTTCGCGCCCTTCAGCATGGGCAATTCGATCCTGGGCTATGGCATGAGCCTCGCCAGCGCTGCCGGCGTCGCGCCCAACCTGGCGCGCCGACCGATCGCGGTGATGGGCGATGGCGGCTTCTGGCACAACGGCGTCATCACCGGC
>DASVOY010000578.1:0-3769 GCA_036383115.1 Allostellaceae bacterium | reverse complement strand
GCAAACACGAGAAAAACCGCGAGCCGAGCCAGCGACAGTTGCGGGTCGGCGAGGAGCTGCGGCATGCGCTCTCGCACCTCCTGCAGCGGGGCGAGCTGCGCGATCCGGCGCTGCACGACGTGGCGGTGACGGTGACCGAGGTGCGGATGAGCCCGGACCTCAAGAACGCCACCGCCTATGTCATGCCGCTGGGCGGCCGCCATGTCGCCGAGGTGATCGAGGGCCTGACGCGCAGCGCGGGATACCTGCGCAGCCAGCTCGCCCGCGAGGTGCCGCTGCGCTTCACGCCCGCCCTCGCCTTCGCGCTCGATACCTCCTTCGACCATGCCAGCCGCATCAACGAGCTGCTGCACCGGCCCGAGGTCGAGCGCGACCTGGAACCAGGCCAGGAGAGGAAGGCGGAGCCGGAGGACGATGGCGCGTAAGCGGCGTGGCGTGCCCATCCATGGCTGGCTCGTCCTCGACAAGCCGCTGGGCATGAGCTCGAGCCACGCCGTGGCCGCGGTTCGCCGGCTCCTCGGTGCCGAAAAGGCGGGTCACGGCGGGACGCTCGACCCGCTCGCCACAGGCGTACTGCCGATCGCGCTTGGCGAGGCCACCAAGACGGTGGCATGGGCGATGGCGGGACGGAAGACCTATCGTTTCACGCTGCGCTGGGGCGAGGCGCGCGACACCGACGATGCCGAGGGCAGGGTCACCGCCGAAAGCGCGGTGCGGCCCGATGCCGCGGCGATCGAGGCGGCGCTGCCGCGCTTTACCGGCATCATCTCCCAGCGGCCGCCCGTTTTCTCGGCGCTCAAGATCGAGGGCGAGCGGGCCTATGACCTGGCGCGGGAGGGCGAGCCGGTCGAATTGGCGCCGCGCCCCGTCGCCATCGACGCGCTCCGCCTGCTGGGCCGGCCCGACCGCGACCATGCCGAGCTCGAGGCCGTGGTCGGCAAGGGCACCTATATCCGCGCGCTCGCCCGCGACCTCGGCGAGGCGCTCGCCACGCATGCGCATATCACGGCGCTGCGTCGCCTCGGCGTCGGCCGCTTCGGCCTCGAGCGCGCGATTTCCCTGGATAATCTGGCGGCGCTGGGGCATAGTGCCGCCGCTTCCGGGCACCTGCTTCCGATCGAGACCGCGCTGGACGACATCCCGGCGCTGGCCCTGACGGAAACCGAGGCTCACCGCCTGCGTTGCGGCCAGACCGTGACGCCGCTGCGCCCCTCCGATCGGGCGCGCATCGACCAGCTCGGCGACGGCACGACGGTCTGCGCCACCAGTGGTGGCAAGCTCGTGGCGCTCGCGGAGATCGCGGCAGGTGGGCTGCGGCCGGTGCGTGTACTCAACCTTTGACTGTAGGAGATACCCGATGTCGATCACGCTCGTGCGCAAGCAAGAGCTTGTCAAGGAATACGCCCGCAAGGAGGGCGACACCGGCTCGCCCGAGGTTCAGATCGCGATCTTGACCGAGCGCATCAAGAATCTCACCGAGCACCTCGCCACTCACTCCAAGGACTTCCATTCGCGGCGCGGCCTCCTGGTCATGGTCGGCCAGCGGCGCAGCCTGCTCGATTACCTGAAGCGCTCCAACACCGGGCGCTACGAGGAAGTGATCGAGCGGCTGGGGCTGAGACGCTGAGCGCCGCCACCGATCGGTGGCGGATTGGCGTCACCGGGCAGCGCCCGTCGTGCCGGCAGGGTTTTCACGCCGCGTCGGCGGTGCCATATCATCATTGGTCAATAGAGGAGGCGTCGCCGCAGCGACGGCCATGACGGCCGGACGCGCCGCGCTCTTGTACGCGTTTCTGAAGAAGGGAAAAGAAAGATGTTCAACGTATTCCGCAAAGAGCTGATGTGGGGCGGCCGCCGCCTCGTGCTCGAGACGGGCAAGGTCGCCCGCCAGGCCGATGGCGCCGTGATGGCGACGTATGGCGAGACCACCGTGCTGTGCACTGCCGTCGCCATGAAGCAGGCGAAGCCGGGGCAGGATTTCTTCCCCCTCACCGTCAATTACCAGGAGAAGACCTTTGCCGCCGGCAAGATCCCCGGCGGCTTCTTCAAGCGCGAGGGCCGGCCCTCGGAGAAGGAGACGCTGACCTCGCGCCTCATCGACCGGCCGATCCGTCCGCTCTTCGCGCCCGGCTTCCGCAACGAGACGCAGGTCGTCTGCACCGTGCTGTCGCACGATCTCGAGAACGATCCTGACATCGTCGCCCTGATCGGCGCCTCGGCGGCGCTGACGCTGTCGGGCATTCCGTTCCTCGGCCCCATCGGCGGCGCGCGCGTCGGCTATATCGACGGACGCTATGTGCTCAACCCGCAGCTCGACGAGATGCCGCAATCGCAGCTCGACCTCGTCGTCGCCGGCACGCAGGAAGGCGTGCTGATGGTCGAATCCGAGGCCAAGGAGCTGTCCGAGGACGTCATGCTCGGCGCCGTCACGTTCGGCCACCAGCAGTTCCAACCGGTGATCCAGGCGATCATCGAACTCGCCGAGGCGGCCGCCAAGGAGCCCTGGGACCTGCCGCCGCCCTCGCCTGAGAAGGAGGCGATCGAGGCCAAGGTGCGCGAAGCGGTGGGCGCCGATCTCGCTGCGGCCTATGCCGAGCGGCAGAAACAGGCGCGCAGCGATCGGCTCGAGGCCGCCAAGGCAAAGCTCGAGCAGCTCTTTCCCGAAGATGCGCAGCGTCAACTCGCCGCGAAAGCCTTCAAGGAGATCGAGAAGGAGATCGTGCGCGGCGCCATCCTCAAGGGGCAGTCGCGCATCGACGGCCGCGACACCAAGACCATCCGCCCCATCGTCTGCGAGGTCGGCATATTGCCGCGCGCCCATGGCTCGGCCCTGTTCACCCGCGGTGAGACCCAAGCCATCGTGGTGACGACGCTCGGCACCGGACAGGACGAGCAGATCATCGACGCGCTCGAGGGCGAGTACCGCTCGAATTTCATGCTGCACTACAACTTTCCGCCCTATTCGACGGGTGAGGCCGGCCGCATGGGCTCGCCGGGCCGGCGCGAGATCGGCCACGGCAAGCTCGCTTGGCGCGCCGTGCACCCGCTGCTCCCGGACAAGGAGAGCTTCCCCTACACCATCCGTGTCGTCTCGGAGGTCACCGAGTCGAACGGCTCCTCGTCCATGGCGACCGTGTGCGGCGCGTCGCTGTCGCTGATGGATGCGGGCGTGCCGCTGAAGCACCCGGTGGCCGGCATCGCCATGGGCCTGATCAAGGAAGGCCGCGATTTCGCCGTGCTCTCGGACATCCTGGGTGACGAGGATCATCTCGGCGACATGGATTTCAAGGTCGCCGGCACCGAGCAGGGCGTCACCGCGCTGCAGATGGACATCAAGATCACCTCGATCACCGAGGAGATCATGAAGATTGCGCTGAACCAGGCCAAGGGCGGGCGGCTGCACATCCTCGGCGAGATGGGCAAGGCGCTCTCGGGCGCGCGGGAGGCGGTGAGCAGCAATGCGCCGCGCATCACCACCATCACCATCCCCAAGGACAAGATCCGCGAGGTGATCGGCTCGGGCGGCAAGGTGATCCGCGAGATCACCGAGGTCACCGGCGCCAAGATCGACATCGAGGACGACGGCACCATCAAGGTGGCCGCGGTCGACGCCGATGCCTCGCGCGCCGCGATCGACTGGATCCGCGGCATCGTCGCCGAGCCCGAGGTCGGCGTCATCTACAACGGCAAGGTGGTGAAGACCGTCGATTTCGGCGCCTTCGTCAACTTCCTGGGGGCCCGCGACGGGCTCGTGCATATCAGCGAACTC
>DASVOY010000577.1:0-1992 GCA_036383115.1 Allostellaceae bacterium | reverse complement strand
GCGCTCGGCCTCGCCGTCCCGGTCGTACAGGTGATCGCGAGCAATCGCCTCATGCGGCGTGGCATCCTGCTCAAATCGGCCACCGCGCTCGAGCGCTTGGCCGCCGTCGACACCGTCGTCTTCGACAAGACCGGCACGCTGACCTTGGGCCGGCTCGAGCTGTGCGGTGCGGTCGATCCCGATGATCTGCGCCTCGCGGCATCGCTCGCGGCGACGAGCCGGCATCCGCTGAGCCAAGCGCTCCGTCGCGCGTGCCCCGCGGCACCGGCCGCTTCCGGAGTGCGCGAGCATCCCGGCGCCGGGCTTTCGCTCGCGATGGCCGAGGGCGAGGTGCGGCTCGGCAGCCGCACCTTCTGCGGCGTAGGCGCCGGTCCGGAAGACGGCATGCCGGAGCTGTGGCTGGCGCGTCCGGGCCACGCGCCCCGACGCTTCGCGTTTGGCGACACGCTGCGTCCCGGCGCGGCGGAAGTGATCGCCGCGCTCGAGCGGTCCGGCAAGCGCGTGGCGCTACTGTCGGGCGACCGGCCGGCCGCCGTCGCCGCCATCGCCCTCGCGCTCGGCATCGCGGATTGCCGCGCGGCGCTCGCGCCGGCACAGAAGCATGCGGCGCTGGCGGCGCTTGCCGCGGAGGGCAGGAAGGTGCTCATGGTCGGCGACGGGCTCAACGACGCGCCCGCGCTCGCCGCCGCTTTCGTCTCGATGTCACCGGCGAGCGCGGCGGATATATCCCAGGCGGCCGCCGATGTCGTCTTTCAGGGCCTTTCTTTGGGTGCCGTACTCGAGGCGCTCGATGTGGCGCGTGCCAGCGACCGGGTCGTGCGGCAGAACATCGGCTTCGCCATCGCCTATAACATCTGCGCCGTGCCGCTGGCCATGCTGGGCTGGGCGACGCCGCTGCTCGCGGCGCTGGCGATGTCGAGTTCGTCGCTCGTCGTCGTCGGCAATGCGCTGCGCCTCAGACGGAGAGGCGCATGAGCGGGCTGCTGCTGCTCATCCCGGTCGCCCTGGCGCTCGGCCTCGCCGGCCTCGCCGCCTTCCTGTGGGCGCTCAGCGCCGGGCAATTCGAGGATCTCGACGGCGCTGCCGGCCGCATCCTCTTCGACGACGAAACGCCGCCACCCGCTGCTCCGGACAAAGGGAGATCATCATGAGCGCCTGGATCCTCGGCACCGTTGCCGTGCTGCTCGGCCTATTGGGTGCTGTTCTTGCCGCCAACGCCCTCGACATCGGCATATCGATGTTTGGCTTCGGCCTGATCGTATTCGCGACATGGTTTGTCTTCTGGCTGATAAAGACTCATTTCGATCACGAGGAGAGGTCTCGAGTTCGAGAGAGCGCCGAGACACGGCTTTAACCAACCGGAAGTTGCCGATCAATGCGCGAGCAGGATCGGGAAGGAGTTCTTGTTAAGCACTTCGCGCGTGGCGCCGCCGAACAGGAGTTCCCACCACGGCGCATGACCGTAGGCGCCCATGACGAGCAAGTCGGCGCGGCAGTCCCGTGTCGCGGAGAAGAGAAGCTCACCGGTCTCGGCGCGTTGCTCCGAGAGCGGACGGAAGCGATGTCCGACGGCGCGCACGCCGTACCAGGCGAGTTGCTGGATGAGGTCGTCCATTCTCATGTCGCCGAAGCACAGAATGTGCGTCTCACTGGCCTGCATCAGGAACGGCAGCGCTGCGCCGAGCGCGCGCGAGGCTTCCGGGGTGTCGTTCCATGCCACCGCCACGATGTCGCCAAGCTTTTCGAGAGCCGTGGACGCGGCCACCAGAACGGGGCGCCCTGCCGTGAGGAGGGTACGCTCAATGGTCATGCTGGACGGCTCACGCACGGCGCGGCTCGAGCGGCCGACCACGACCAGGTCGAACAACCGGGCTCGCCGGGCAACGGCCGCCGTGTCGAGCCCGGTCGCCTCGCGCCAACTCGCCGACGCTTCCCATGACGACGCTGCGGCATCGCCGAGCGGCAGGGCGTGGCGGGCGACGGCCGCATCGA
>DASVOY010000576.1:0-1675 GCA_036383115.1 Allostellaceae bacterium | reverse complement strand
GCATCTCGAAGCCGCGCACCGACGCGCCGCTGGCGCAGTCGACGCCCTCGGCCTCCAACAGCACCTTCTCTTGCGTGAGCACGGTCTCGACGTCGAGGAGGCTGAGCCCGTCAGCTTCGCCGGCCGGGCCTTCGATGCCCTGGGGATCGGCGACGCGTCTGCCGAGCATCTGGTAGCCGGCGCAGATGCCCAGCACGTGTCCGCCGCGCCGCGCATGCGCCTTGATGTCGATATCCCAGCCCTCGGCCTTGAGTGCCGCGAGATCGGCGAGCGTCGCTTTGGACCCCGGCAGCAGCACGAGATCGCAGAGCGGGAGCGGCCGTCCCGGCGGCACGAGATCGAGGGCGACGGCCGGCTCGGCCGCGAGCGGATCGAGGTCGTCGAAATTGGCGATCCGCGGCAAGCGCGGCACGGCGATACGGAACGCGCCGTCGCGCGGCAGAGGCCGCGTCCAGCCGTCGAGCGCCATCCCATCCTCGGCCGGCAGGTCGCGCGCCGCGGCGAAGAACGGCACGACGCCCAGGCAGTCGAGGCCCGTGCGCTCGCGCAGGATCGAAATGCCGCCGTCGAAGAGCCGGGCATCGCCGCGGAACTTGTTGACGATGTAGCCCTTGAGCCGCGCGCGCTCGGATGGCTGGAGCAGCGCCTCAGTGCCGGCGAGCGCGGCGATGACGCCGCCGCGGTCGATGTCGCCGACCAGCACCACCGGCACATCTGCCGCCTCGGCAAAGCCCATGTTGGCGATGTCGGCGTTGCGCAGATTGATCTCGGCGGCGCTGCCGGCGCCTTCCACCAGCACGATGTCGGCGCGGGCGGCGAGCCGTGCGAAGCTCGCCAGCACATGCTGCATGAGCTGCGGCTTCATCGTCTGGTAGTCGCGCGCCGAAGCCGAGGCGATGACGCGGCCCTCGACCACCACCTGCGCGCCCTGCTCCGATTGCGGCTTGAGCAGCACCGGGTTCATGTCGGTGCTGGGCGCGACGCCGCAGGCGCGCGCCTGGAGCGCCTGGGCACGGCCGATCTCGCCGCCTTCGGCCGTCACCGCCGCGTTGTTAGACATGTTCTGCGGCTTGAACGGACGCACGGCGCAGCCGCGCCGCTTGAGCGCACGGCAGAGCCCCGCGACGAGCAGCGATTTGCCGACGTCGGAGCCGGTGCCCTGCAGCATCAGCGCCGGCGTGCGGCGATATCCGTCAAAACCTGGCAAGCGCAGCCCTCACGGTGCTTCTTCCTCAGAACTCGATCCCCGCCTGCGCCTTGACGCCGCCGCGGAAGGGGTGCTTGACCAAGGTCATCTCGGTGACGAGGTCGGCGATGTCGATGAGCTCGGGCTTGGCGTTGCGGCCGGTGACGACGACATGCAGGTCACGCGGCTTGGCCTTGAGCGTTTCCACCACCTCGCCGATCGGCAGGTAGTCGTAGCGTAGCACGATGTTGAGCTCATCGAGCAGCACCAGGCGGTAGGCGGGATCGGCGATCAGCCGCTTGGCCGCCTCCCAGGCGGCGCGCGCCGCGGTGATGTCGCGCGCGCGGTCCTGCGTGTCCCAGGTGAAGCCCTCCCCCATGGCGCGGCAGGTGACGAGGTCGGGAAAGCGCTCCAGCACGTGGCGCTCGCCCGTATCCCACACGCCCTTGATGAACTGCACGATGCCGACGCGCATGCCGTGGCCGAGGC
>DASVOY010000575.1:0-4071 GCA_036383115.1 Allostellaceae bacterium | reverse complement strand
ATGGCGCATGGCGCCGTGATAGCGCGGCGCCATGAGGAAGCCGATGCCGGCCTCGACCATGGCGCGGCGCACCAACTCGGCATCGGCATCGATGTTGACGCCGAGCGCGGCGACGAAGCCGCGCGGCGGGGTAGCTGCGGCCGCCTCGCGCTCGAGCAGGGCGAGCGGGCGCGCCGCCTTCGCCGCTTCGATCGCCCGGCGCTTGTCGGCGAGGATGCGGGCGAGCACGTCGCTCATGGCGCCGGCCTTTCGTTGGTGATGGCGACGAGCCGGTCGAGGACGCGGCGCGCCTTGCCCTGGTCGATCGCTTCGGCCGCCTGGTCGACGCCCTGGCGCAGGTCTCGGGCGCGCCCGGCGATGATCAGGGCAGCGGCGCTGTTGAGCAGCACGATGTCGCGCAGCGGCCCGCGCCTTCCCTCGAGCAGCGCCGCGAGGCATGCCGCGTTGGTGGCGGGATCGGCGCCCTTGATGTCGTCGAGCTTGGCGCGCGGCAGGCCCGCATCTTCCGGCGTCACCTCGAAGATCGAGACCTTGCCGTCCTTCAACTCGGCGACGAGGGTCGTGCCGGTGGTGGTGAGCTCGTCGAGGCCGTCGCCATGGACCACCCAGGCGCGCTCGCTGCCGAGCTTGCCGAGCACCTCGGCGACGGGCTTGACCCAGTTGGGCGCGAACACGCCAACGAGCTGGCGCGTGGCGCCCGCCGGATTCGATAGGGGCCCGAGCAGGTTGAAGATCGTGCGCGTGCCGAGCTCGACGCGGGTCGGGCCGACATGGCGCATGGCGCCGTGATAGCGCGGCGCCATGAGGAAGCCGATGCCGGCCTCGACCATGGCGCGGTGCACCACCTCGGCATCGGCATCGATGTTGACGCCGAGCGCGGCGAGGATGTCGGCGGCACCGGATTTCGAGGAGAAGGCGCGGTTGCCGTGCTTCGCCACCGGCACGCCACATGCCGCGACGACCAGCGCCGCGGCGGTCGAGATGTTGAAGGTGCCGGCGCCGTCGCCGCCGGTGCCGACGGTGTCGATGGCGCCCGGCGGCGCCTCGATATGCGTCGCCTTGGCGCGCATGGCGCGAGCGGCCCCGGTGATCTCCTCGACGGTCTCGCCGCGCACGCGCAGCGCCATCAGGAACCCACCCATCTGCGCCGGCGTCGCGTCGCCCGACATCATTCGGTCGAAGGCCAAGGCAGCCTCGTCCTCGCTCAAGCGCTGGCCGACGGCAAGCTTGGCAAGCAACGCCTTGAAATCGCCGCCCGCTTCGCTCATGCGGCGATGCTTTGCGCCGCCGCGAGACGCAGGAAGTTGCGCAGGAGATCGTGGCCGCCTTGGGACGCGATGCTCTCGGGATGGAACTGCACGCCATGCACAGGGCGCTCGCGATGGGCGATACCCATGATGAGCCCGTCCGCGGTCTCCGCTGTCACCGAGAGCGATGCCGGCAAGCCGGCACGGTCGACGATCAGCGAGTGGTAACGCGTCGCCGCGAACGGGTCGGGCAAGCCGGCGAAGACGCCGCCGCCGGTGTGGCGGATGCTGCTGACCTTGCCGTGCATGGGCACCGGCGCGCGCACGACCCGGCCGCCGAAGGCCTGGCCGATCGCCTGATGCCCCAGGCACACGCCGAGGATCGGCACGCCGCCGGCGCGACGCACCAGATCGAGGCAGATGCCGGCGTGGTCGGGATCGCTCGGGCCCGGCGAGATGACGATGCCCTGCGGCTGCAGGGCGAGTGCGTCGTCGACGCTCAGCGCATCGTTGCGCCTCACCACGACCTCGGCGCCCAGCTCTCCCAGGTAATGCCAGAGATTGTAGGTGAAGCTGTCGTAGTTATCGATCAGCAGGAACATGGTTCACGCCTGAAAACCGCCGGTGTCGAATAATAGCCGGTTATATCAGGTTGGTCCCGCTGGATGGAAAGTGTCTCGGTCGTGATCGCCGCGCTCCCCTCGATCGTCATGGCCGGCTTGTCCCGGTCAACTTTAGGCGGTGAGCGGCGGCTCTTGACATTCCCCCAGCGGGAAGGCCCATCTTCCCCAACATGACAGTTCACTGGAAGGTTTGGCGTGATGGCCGCGGTTGAGGTGGTTGAGCGGCCCCGCGCCGGCATGAGCTGCGCCTCCTGCGTCGCCAACTCGCTGCGGCGGCGCTGGAGGCCGTCATGAACATCGGCGAGGTGGCAGAGGCAACGGGCCTGCCGGCGAAGACAATCCGCTATTACGAGAGCGTCGGGCTGATCGATCCGCCAGCGCGCTCCCAAGGCAATTATCGGCTCTATGACGACCGGCATGTCGCGACCTTGCGCTTCATCCAGCATGCGCGGAATCTGGGATTCTCGGTCAAGGAGGTCACGGCGCTGGTGGCGCTGTGGCGCGACAAGCGCCGCGCCAGCGCCGATGTCCGCCGCCTCGCCACCGCGCATCTCGCCGTGATCGATGTCCGGATCGCCGAGCTCAAGCAGATGCGACAGACGCTTCAGCATCTCATAGAACGCTGCCATGGCGACCATCGGCCGGATTGCCCGATCCTCGACAAGCTGGCAGAGGAAAATCGTTGACCATTTCGGCTAGCACTACTCCGCCAAGTGCGGCGCACCCGCGTTTGCCTTCGTGAGGGTTCACGGAGGTGGGGTCATGAGGAAGGCGAAGGACGCGGGTTGGTCGGCGGAGCTGGCGCGCTGGCTGCGGCCGTTTGCAGCGCGCTTGCAGCGCCGGGAGCAGCGGTGCTGGGCGCCGGTTTATCTGACCGGGCTTCTGCTGCCGGGCGAGCGCAAGAGCGTCGAGCCGATGGCCGGGCGCGTGGCGCCGGGCGAGGTGCAGCAGTTGCACCACTTCGTCGCCGCCGCGCCCTGGGCGACCGCGCCGCTGGAAGCGGTGCTGGCGCAGGAGGCCGAGCGGTTGGTCGGCGGGCCGGAGGCGGTACTGGTGGTCGACGATACCGCCCTGGTGAAGAAGGGGACGCACTCGGTCGGCGTCGCTCACCAGTATTGCGGCCAACTGGGCAAGCAGGCGAACTGCCAAGCCCTGGTCTCGGTGACGCTGGCGCGCGCGGAGGTCCCGGTGTGCGTTGCGTTGCGCCTCTTCCTGCCCGAGAGCTGGAGCGCCGATGCCGGGCGCCGCGCCCGCACCGACGTGCCGGACGCGATCGCTTTCCGCGCGAAGTGGCAAATCGCGCTCGACGAGGTCGACCGCCTCATCGCCGCGGGCGTCACCTTCGGCTGCGTCCTGGCGGATGCCGACTACGGCCGGGTGAGCGCGTTCCGCCAGAGCTTGTCGGCGCGCGCGCTCACCTGGGCGGTGGGCATCCTGCCCACCCACAAGATCTTCCCCGCCGACGTCACGCTCACCCCGGCCAAGGGCCGGCAAAAGCACCCACGGCCCTCGATCGAAAGCCGCCAAGCCGCGGCTTTCATCGACGATCTCGGTGCCGCCGCCTTCCGCCGGATCGCCTGGCGACGCGGCACCAAGAAGGGCGCGTTGGCCGCCGCGTTCGCGGCGGTGCGGGTGCGGCTGAGCGATGGCCCGCCGGTGCGCGGGGCGCATTACCTGCCCAGCGTGGTCGAGGTGTGGCTCGTCTGCGAGAAACGAGCGAGCGGCGAGCGCAAGTATTACCTCGCCAACCATCCGCCCGAGACACCGCTCGAGACGCTGGCCGCCGCGATCAAGGCGCGCTGGGTCTGCGAGCAGGCGCATCAGCAAATGAAGGAGGAGCTTGGCCTCGATCACTTCGAGGGGCGCTCCTGGCGCGGGCTGCATCACCACGCGCTTTTGACGATGATCGCCTTCGCCTTCCTGCAGCATCTGCGCCTCGGCGCCGAAAAAAACCGCCGCCGCCCAACCGCCGGCCGGGCCACCGCCCGAGCCCTCTCTACCGGAGGTCCGCCGCCGGATCCTCGCCGCCCTCACCCGCATCACTCTACGCTGTCCGCACTGCGGCAAGCGAAGCCAGCATCGCCGCCCACCATGAACTTGGCGGAGTAGTGATAGCGCGATTGGCCGCGGCGACTTCAACCTTGCGCTGCTCTGCCAGAAAACTACGGCCCGCCGATCAGGGGATTTGCCGAGCCAAGTAA
>DASVOY010000574.1:0-4382 GCA_036383115.1 Allostellaceae bacterium | reverse complement strand
CAGCCGTCGCGTTCCAGGGTCGCAAGCTGCGCGGGTTGCGACGGCTTTCCGTGTACTTCCGGTCCAGTCATGGGTCCCCCAAGCAGAAGCGATACAGTATAGGGAGGCGAACACTGAAGGACTTACCATGGGCTACATGACCGAGGAGCGCCGCCTGATCCAGGAGACGGCGCGCGCCTTCGCCATGAAGGAGGTGCTGCCGGTCGCCAACAAGCTCGATCCCGAGAAAGGCGACATCCCGCCCGAGCTGATCCAGAAGCTGGCCGACATGGGCTATTTCGGCATCGTCATTCCCGAGCAGTACGGCGGGCTGGGGCTCGGCGTCTTCGAGTACTGCCTGATCACCGAGGAGCTGGCGCGCGCCTGGATGAGCGTCGCCTCGATCGTCGCGCGTGGCAACGGCCTCATCGGCTCGCGCGCCATGAACGAGGAGCAGAAGCGCCGCTATCTCACGCGCATGGCCAAGGGCGAGTTCCTCGGCGCGTTCTCGATGTCGGAGCCGGGCGCCGGCTCGGACGTCGCCAACATCACCTGCCGCGCGCGGCGGGACGGCGGTTCTTGGGTCATCAACGGCAACAAATACTGGTGCACCTTCGCCGATGGCGCGGATTACATCATGCTGATCGCGCGGACGTCGGAGCCGCCCGATCCGAAGCGTCGGCATGTCGGCTTGAGTTGCTTCCTCATCGAGAAGCCGAGGGGCCAGCTGCCCAAGGGCTGCAGCGGCAGCCCGATCCCCAAGATCGGCTATTTCGGCTGGAAGACCTGGGAGCTTGCCTTCGACAATTGCCGCATCCCCGCCGAATCCCTGGTCGGCGAGGAGGGCAAGGCGTTCTATACCGTGGCGCAAGGGCTCGAGAAGGCGCGGGCGCACACCGCGGCGCGCGCCATCGGGCTCGCGCGCGGCGGGCTCGAGGACGCCATCGCCTATGCGCAGGAGCGCGTCCAGTTCGGCCATCCCATCGGCGAATTCCAGGCGATCCGCTTCAAGCTGGCGCAGATGGCGACGGAGATCGAAGCGGCGCGCCAGCTCATGTATTTCGTCTGCGACCAGATCGACCAGAAGAAGCGCTGCGACAAGGAGGCGTCGATGGTCAAGCTCTTCGCCAGCGAGATGGCGGAGCGCGTGACCAGCGAGGCGCTGCAGGTCCATGGCGGCGCCGGCTACACCAAGCTCTATGCGGTCGAGCGTTACTGGCGCGATGCGCGCCTCACCAAGATCTTCGAGGGCACCTCGGAGATCCAGCTGCGCATCATCTCCGACCACCTCCTGGGCAAGCCCGACGCATGAAGACCACCACCCTCACCGGCAACGACAACTACTTCGAGGATTTCGTGCCGGGCACGGTGATGCGACACGCCCGCGGCAAGACGGTCGAGGCGCTCGAGAACGTGCTGATCACCAATCTGGTGATGAACACCGCACAGGGACATTTCAACGAGCACGCCATGAAGGGCAACCGCTTCGGCCAGCGCATCACCTTCGGCGGCGTCACCGCCTCGCTGATCATCGGCCTGGCGGCGCAGGACACCGCCGAGAACGCGCTCGCCGAGCTCGGCCTCGACAAGATCCGCTTCAGCGTGCCCGTGTTCCACGGCGACACGCTCTACGCCTTCACCGAAGTGCTCGCCGTGGCGCCTTCCGACCGCGCCGACGCGGGCGTCATCACCTTCCGCCACTGGGGCGTCAACCAGAACGACAAGATCGTGTTCGAGGGCGAGCGCCGCGTCCTCGTCAAGCGGCGCAGCCACTGGGCGGAGAAATGAGCGAAGCTGCTCCGGCGGGAGCGCTCGAGGGCCTGCGAGTCGTCGATCTCACGCAGATGCTGGCCGGTCCGTTCTGCACCATGATGCTCGCCGACCAGGGCGCCGAGGTGATCAAGGTCGAGCCGCTCGACGGCGACGGCACGCGAACGATGGGGCCCTTCGCGCCCGACGACACGCTGCGCGCCTATGGCGGCTATTTCCAGAGCGTCAACCGCAACAAGCTGTCGATCGCGCTCGACCTCAAGAAGCCCGCCGGGCGCGAGCTGTTCCTGAGCCTCGTCGATGGCGCGGCCGTCGTCGTCGAGAATTATCGCGCCGGCGTGATGGACCGTCTCGGCCTCGCCTACGAGACGCTGCGCGCGCGCAACCGGCGGCTCGTCTATGCCTCGATCCGCGGCTTCGGCGACCCTCGCACCGGGAAAAGCCCTTATGTCGATTGGCCCGCCTACGATGTCGTCGCGCAGGCAATGGGCGGAATCATGGCGATCACCGGACCCAACGCGGCGACGCCGACCAAGGTCGGCCCCGGCATCGGTGACACGGTGCCGGCGATCATGGCGGCCTTCGGCATCATGGCGGCGGCGTGGCGCGCCGGGCGCACGGGCGAGGGCCAGTATGTCGACGTCGCCATGGTCGACGGCGTGCTGTCGGTGTGCGAGCGCATCCTCCATCAATACAGCTACGAGCGAAAGGTGCCGGGTCCGGAGGGCAACCGGCATCCTTTCCTGGCGCCGTTCGGGCTGGTGCCGGCCAAGGACGGCGTCGTCGCGCTCGCCTGCCACAGCGACGAGTTCTGGGCGGAGCTGTGCCGGCTTATGGGCCGCGCCGACCTCGCGGCGGACGCACGCTTCGCCACGCGCGAGAGCCGTCGCGCGCATCAGGACGCGGTCTATGCCGAGGTGAGCGCCTTCACCAGCCGCCATACGCGGCGCGAGCTCATGGAGATCCTCGGCGGCCACGTGCCCTTCGGCCCGGTGTTCGACGTCAGCGACATCGCCGCCGATCCGCATTTCCGTGCGCGTGACATGGTGGTGCCGCTCGACCATCCCGGGACGAGCGCGCAGCGCGCGGTCGCTGGCGTGCCGGTCCGGCTCTCGGAGACGCCGGGTGGCGTCCGCCGGCGCGCGCCGCTCCTGGGCGAGGACACGGAGACGGTGCTGGCAGGGCTCGGGCTATCACCAGCGGCGATCGAGCGCCTCAGGGCGGAGCAGGTGGTGAAATAGCAGATACGATGCAGATACGACGGAGGCGATGATGCAGGAACGGCCGCGGCGGCTTCGGCGGGTGCAGCTCTCGGTGCCGGGCTCGAGCGAGAAGATGATGGCGAAGGCGGCGGCGAGCGCCGCCGATCACGTGTTCCTCGACCTCGAGGACGCGGTGGCGCCCTCGGCCAAGGTCGAGGCCAGGGGCAAGATCGTGACCGCGCTCAGGACGCTCGACTGGGGGCGGAAGACGCGCTGCGTGCGCATCAACGACCTCACCACCAAATACGCCTACGAGGACATCATCACGGTGGTCGAGCATGCCGGCGGCCATCTCGACACCATCATGGTGCCGAAGGTGCTCTCCGGCGCCGATGTCCATTTCGCCGCGTCGCTGCTGCACCAGATCGAGCAGAAGATGGGGTTGAAGCGCCGCATCGGCATCGAGGTGCTGATCGAGGAGGTGCAGGCGCTGCAGAACGTCGAGGAGATCTGCAACGCGAATCCGCGGCTCGAATGCGTCATCTTCGGCATGGGCGACTACTCCGCGAGCCAGGGCATCGACATCCGCTCGGTCGGCGGCGAGAGCCCCTATCCCGGCGACATCTGGCATTACCCGCGCTTCCGCATGACCATGGCGGCGCGCGCCGCCGGCATCGACCCCGTGGACGGGCCTTACGCCAATTTCCGCAACCCCGACGTGTTCCGCGAGGAGTGCCGGCGCGCGGCGATCCTGGGATGCGTCGGCAAATGGGCGATCCACCCGGCGCAGATCGATATTGCGCTCGAGGTGTTTACGCCCAAGCAGGAGGAGGTGGATCGCGCCCGCAAGCTCGCCGCCGCTTACGCCAAGGCCGAGGCCGAGGGCCTCGGCGCGGTGCAGGTCGACGGCATGATGGTCGACGCGGCCTCGATCCGCATTCTCAACAACACGCTGAGGAAGGCCGATCTCATCGGCATGTGAGGACCCGATGGATCTCGATCTGCGCAATCGCCGGGCGCTCGTCACCGGCTCGACCGACGGGATCGGCTTCGCCATCGCCAAGGGCCTCGCCGCCGAGGGCGCCGCGGTCGTGATCAACGGGCGCAACACCGAGGGCGTCGAGCGCGCCCTGTCGCGGTTGCGCCAGGCGGTGCCGGGCGCCAAGGCCGAGGGCGTCGCCGCCGACGCCGCCACCGCCGCCGGCGCCGAGGCGATCTTCGCGCGCGTGCCGGCGGTGGACATCCTCATCAACAATCTCGGCATCTTCGAGGCGAAGCCCTTCTTCGAAATCCCCGACGACGATTGGCGGCGCTTCTTCGAGACCAATGTGCTGAGCGGCGTGCGCTTCGCGCGGCATTACGCGCCGCCGATGCGCGAGCGCGGCTGGGGCCGCATCCTTTTCGTGTCGAGCGAGAGCGCCCTCAACATCC
>DASVOY010000573.1:0-3056 GCA_036383115.1 Allostellaceae bacterium | reverse complement strand
GGCGAGAGCAAGCTCGACACGCTGGTCGCCTGGGAGTTCGGCATGCTCCTGGCCGACAAGCTCATCGGCCACCTCGTCCCGGTGCGCTTCGCCCTCTTCGCCTTCATCGGCCTTTTGGGGCTCGGCGTCCACCTCCTGGTGCTGCGCTCGGGCCTCGTCGGCGGCCTGGCGTTCCCGGCGGCGCAAGGGGCGGCCACGCTGGTGGCGATGACCTCGAACTTCTTCCTCAACAACCTCTTCACCTACCGCGACCAGCGCCTCCAGGGCTGGCGCCTGCTGCGCGGGCTCTTGTCCTTCTATGTCATCTGCGCCGTGGGCGCGATCGGCAATGTCGGCATCGCCGCCTACATCTTCGCCGTCGACCCCGTCTGGTGGCTCGCCGGCATCGCCGGCGCCGTCGTCGGCTCGGTCTGGAACTACGCCGTCTCCGCCGTCTTCACCTGGAAGGGACGGTAGCGGCATCCGCCTTGGGCATTGCCGGCGCCATAACGAGCAGATACAACGGTCCGTGGCGCGCTCCAGCGCCATTGGGGGATCCAGCATGTTGTCACGGACGTTCGATAATCTGGCTACACGCAACCAGGGCCCGCTGCTTCTTCTCGGCCGATTGGCGATCGGCGTGCTTTACGTGCCGAGCGGGTTCGGCAAGCTCACCGGCATCAACGGCCCCGGTCTCACAGGCTTCGCCGGGTATCTGGCCAGCCATGGCGTACCCGGTCCGGCGATCGCTTGGTCGGTGGTGGCCGCCGTCATTGAGTTCTTCGCCAGCGTTGCCATCGTCGTCGGATTTCAGACGCGGCTCGCGGCGCTGCTGATGATCCTCTTCACCATCATTGCGGCCTTCATCGGCCATCCCTACTGGACGATGACCGACCCGGCTCAGATTGCGCTGAATAAGGTCCATTTCTTCAAGGACATCACCATCATCGGCGGGCTGCTCTACGTCTTCGTGCGCGGCGCCGGGCCGATCAGCGTCGATCGGCGCTGATCGAGGCATCCTCCGGGTGTAGGACGAATCCCGCGCGCCGTCCGCTGCGGCGCGCGGCTTCCTCGGGCGGCAGGCTCGCGTCCCAGCGGTTGGCGTCGAAGCGGTAGCCGTTAACCGCGTCGGCCGCCGGCGACACGAGCCACAGCAGCGGCGGCACCATCTCTTCCGGCTCGACGAGCTTGGGGATGCGCCCCTCGCGGCTGGCGTCGCGGATCTCCGGCGCGATGCCGTCGGTGTTGGCGCCGCCGCCGGGATTGAGGCAGTTGGCCGTCGCGCCGGTGCCGGCAAGCTCCTTGGCCCAGACCTCCGTCGCCATCTCGAGCGCCGCCTTCGACGCGCCGTAGGGACAGAAGCCGGCGCGGTTCATCGTCGTCAGCATGGTGGTGACGTTGACGATGCGGCCCCAGCCGCGCGCGACCATGCGCGGGGCGGCGCGGCGCGCCATCTGGTCGGCGGCGACGTAGTTCGTGTCCATCACGGCCTGCACGACCTCGTCGCTCGCCTCCCAGAATTTGGGTGGCGCCGCGCGCCGCCCGCGCTCGGGGTCGATATAGGTGAGGGTGAGCCCGGCATTGTTGACGAGCACGTCGAGCCCGCCGAATTTCTTCTCGGCGGTGAGAACCACGCGGTCGCAATCGGCCGGCCGGCGCAGATCGGCCACCAGCGGGATCACCCGGTCGCCGGGCAGCGCGGCGGCGATCTCCACGCCCATGCGCTCGACATCCGCCGCGATGTGCCCGACGGCGATGACGCGGTGACCGGCGCGGGCGAGGCCCAGCGCCATGGCCCGGCCGAGCCCGCGCAGCCCGCCGGTGACGATCGCCACCCGCGCCGTCATGCGGTCACGGTCTCGGCGAAGGCCGGCATCATCTCAGCGGCAAACGCGCGCAGCGACGCGACCGACGCCTTCGGATCGACCAGCAGAATATGCTCGACGCCGCCCGCTTCGAGCCGCTTCAGCCGCGCGACGATTTCCTCGGGCGTGCCGAGCAGCGGCGCGTCGTCGCGCTCGATCTCGGCGCCGGTAACTTTGGCGGGGTCGTGATAGCGCGCCGCACCGGGGCCGCGCGCGAGGCCGCCGATGTTCTTCACCACCTGGGCCCGCGTTTCCAGCGCCTGCTGTCGCTCCGCCGGCGTGCGTGCGATCTGCAGGCCGCGCGTCACGCCGACCATCGTCGGATCGTAGCGCCGGCCGATGCGCGCACATTCCTCGCGGAAGGCGGCGACGCGCTCGATGGTGAGGTCGACCGAGCCGAGCTGGTCGAGGAGCAGGTTGTAGCCCTCGCGTGCCGCGCGGCGGATCGATTCCTGGCTGCCGGCGCCGAGCCAGAAGGGCGGGTGCGGGCGCTGCACCGGCGCCGGCTCGACCACGACATTCTCGAAATGCCAGCGCTTGCCGTGATGCGAGAAGCGCCCTTCGCTCGTCCACGCCTTGCGGATCACCTCGATCGCCTCATCGAAGCGCTCGGTCGATTCCGCGATGGGGATACAGAAGCCGGAAAACTCGCTGTCGCGATAGCCCTTGCCGACGCCGAAATCGAGCCGCCCGTTCGACAGGAGGTCGAGCGTCGCCGCCTGTTCCGCCACCAGCACCGGATTGTGCCAGGGCAGCACCACCACCGCCGTGCCGAGGCGGATGCGCTTCGTGCAGGCGGCGAGGTAGCTCAAGAGGTTGAGCGACGCCGAGACCTGCGCGTGGCCGGTGAAATGGTGTTCGACCAGGAACACGCTGCGGAAGCCGAGCCTCTCCGCCTCGACGACATAGGCGATGAACTCGCCATAGCCGTGGCTGTCTCCGGTGGGGCCGCCGCGCGCGGCCCTGGCGCCGCCGAAGAGACCGAACTTCATGGCCGCGCCCTCGCTTCGGAATAGGGATATTGCAGCTCGCCGGTCTTGAACTGCGGCGGATCGAGGATGACCTGCCGGCCGGGTTGGGTGAACTGCTCGATATCGTGGCCTTTTATGTGCTGGTACTGGATGGTCAGCATGCGCGGCTCGGCCCATTCGCCGTCCGCGCCGAATTTGATGCCGCCGACCAGCGTCTTGAACGTCGTCTTGTGCATGTAGT
>DASVOY010000572.1:0-2293 GCA_036383115.1 Allostellaceae bacterium | reverse complement strand
GATCGCTCGCATCTGTCGCTCTCCAGCCGTCGGCAAAAGAGCGATATAGCGCCACAGAGCAATCCCTCCAGGCGCGGCGTCGGCCCGTCCCAATAAAAACGTCGCGCGGCGCCGCTCAGGCGCCGGCGATGAAGTTCCTGAGCGAGCTGGTCTCGTACTCCATCTCGTCGAGCCGGTGCTTCACCACGTCGCCGATGCTGACGATGCCGGCGAGCGTGCCGTCGCGCAGCACGGGAATGTGGCGGATGCGCCGCTCCGTCATCATCGCCATCAGGTCGGAGACACTGTCGCGCGGCGTGCAGGTGAAGACGCGCCGCGTCATGATCTCCTCGACCCTGGCGTCGAGCAGCACCGCGCCGCGGTCGGCGAGCCCGTGCACGATGTCGCGCTCGGACAGGATGCCCTCTACCTGCGCGCCATCGCCGCTGACGACGAGCGCGCCGATCCTCTCGCGCCGCAACAACGCCGCCGCCTCGCGGATCGTCGCCTGGGGCGAGACGGTGGCGATCGCGCTGCCCTTGTTGCGCAGAATGGTCTCGACATTCATGGGCGCCTCCCTCCGATGGAGGCGGCCCGCGCCGGCGCGGCGCCAGGCCGCTCTCGCCCTCAGTCTATGACGAATCGCCGTCGTCGCAAACGGCTTCGGAAGGGTCCGCCGCGCTAAGACCTTGCCTCGGGATACGCGCGATAGTTGATCGTCGACTACTTCCGCAACGCCTTCGCCAGCCTGAGGCGCAGCGCGTTGAGCTTGATGAAGCCTTCGGCGTCGCGCTGGTCGTAGACTTGGTCCGCCTCGAAGGTGACGTGCGCCAGGCTGTAGAGGCTGTTTGGCGATTTGCGGCCGACGACGCGCGCCAACCCCTTGTAGAGCTTGAGGCGCACCGTGCCCTCGACATTCTCCTGGCTCTTGTCGATGAGCGCCTGCAGCATCTCGCGCTCGGGCGCATACCAGAAGCCGTAATAGACGAGTTCGGCATAGCGCGGCATGAGCTCGTCCTTGAGATGCGCGGCGCCGCGGTCGAGGGTGATGCTCTCGATGCCGCGATGCGCCAGATGCAGGATGGTGCCGCCGGGCGTCTCGTAGACGCCGCGCGATTTCATGCCGACGAAGCGGTTCTCGACGAGGTCAAGCCGACCGATGCCGTGCCTGCCGCCGAGCTCGTTGAGCCGCGCCAGGAGCTTGGCCGGCGACAGTTTCTCGCCGTCGACGGCGGTGGCGTCGCCGCGCTTGAACTCGATCTCGACGTATTCCGGCTCGTCCGGCGCGTCCTCGGGTGCCACGGTGCGGCTGTAGACGAATTCCTCGGGCTCGATCCAGGGGTCCTCGAGCGCCTTGCCCTCGGCCGAGATGTGCAGGAGGTTGGCGTCGGTCGAGAAGGGCGCCTCGCCGCGCTTGTCGCGCGGGATCGGAATCTGGTGCTTCTCGGCGTATTCGACGAGCTTGGTCCGCGACGCCAGGTCCCATTCGCGCCACGGCGCGATCACCTTGATGTCGGGCTTCAAGGCGTAATAGGTGAGCTCGAAGCGCACCTGGTCGTTGCCCTTGCCGGTCGCGCCATGCGCCACCGCGTCGGCGCCGACCTTGTTGGCGATCTCGATCTGCCGTTTGGCGATCAGCGGCCGCGCGATCGAGGTGCCCAGCAGGTAGAGGCCTTCGTAGAGCGCGTTGGAGCGCATCATCGGGAAGACATAGTCCTTGACGAACTCTTCGCGCAGGTCGTCGATGAAGATATGCTCTTCCTTGACGCCCATCAGCCGGGCCTTGGCGCGGGCGGGCTCCAGCTCCTCGCCCTGGCCGATATCGGCGGTGAAGGTCACCACCTCGCACTGATAGGTCTCCTGCAGCCAGCGCAGGATCACCGAGGTGTCGAGCCCGCCGGAATAAGCCAGGACAACTTTCTTGATCTTGCCGCTCATGACGCGACCCATGCCCGCCTGCGAAAAGGAGATTGCGCGGTCGGCAGTATAGGTCCCGGCACTGCCGCGGCAAGGCGGCCGGCCCGCTATGCCGCCCCCTTTCGGCCGGCCTTCCGGTGGCGCGCCTAGTTCCACCCCCTCCATTGTAGAGGCGCCGGTTCTTGCCTAACCTGCGCGCGAATATTCCGTGGGGACGAGGAGGGGCAGGCCGTGAAGCACTCGCTCAAAGTTCTTTTTGTGGCGACCGGGGTGACGCTTCTATCGATGGTCGGCAGCAACGTCGCGGGCGCGGCGGATTTCACGTTGAAATCATCGGCGGTCAAGGACAATGCGCCGCTGGCGAAGAAATATGCCGGGAATGACAAGTCGAATCCGA
>DASVOY010000571.1:0-2782 GCA_036383115.1 Allostellaceae bacterium | reverse complement strand
TTGGTTACGTGCTGGTGCGGCAGCAGGGCCACATGGTGCGCACCGAGATGCGCCCGGAGCTACTCAAGCCGGCGACGCTGATCGGGCTCTACTACCATCTGCTCGACCTGAAGCCGCGGCCGATCCTGCTGTCCCGCCTGACCGGCCAGGGCATTTTGCATGAGCTGTTCGACGATGTCGCCGAGTTCGCCGCCACGGTCGAGCGCGACATCGACGATGCCGGCGTGCGGCGCCACCGCCCGACCTATTCGCGGACAAGGCGGCCCCTGGAGCGCCTGGAAGAGCCTCGCTTCGCCCGATTTGCGCCGGTGCTCGCGCTATGGGGCGCCTCGCGGGGACAGCTGCCGCCGGACCTGATGCCGGTGCTGCGGCGCTATGGCCTCTACCGACGGGCGGCGCTGCTGCGCAATCCGCCCGGTACCGGCCGGCTGGTCTACGAGCATGTCGGCGGCGGCTACGCCCATGGCGACGACGCCTGCCGGTCGTTTCTGCTGATCGGCCAGGACATCGAGATGCTGCCCGACCGTGACTTCGGCTGCTGGGCGGCGCGCAGCTACTACGCCTGCCTCGGCGACCAGGAGCCGCGGCTCGAAAGCGTCAGTGCCGTGATGCGGCGCTGCGACGGACAGCGGCTGTGGAGCTATTACGACCAGGTGCTGCTGCCCTGGCGGACGCATGACGGCATGCGTTTCGTCCTCGGTATCGGCGAGGTGCGCCGGCGGGCGGTCGCCGCCTGAGTCCGCCTCGGTCGGATGCGATTCTCGCCTCACCGTCTGCTATATGCTGCCCTGCCATCGTCACCTTGGGCGCCTGCCGGCGTTCGGTTGGCTATGAGAGCCGGTCGCGGTGACCGGCGCGGGAGAGCAGTTCATGGCGGCCGAGCCGCAGGCGCAGAGCGGAGCCTTCAACCATCGCGAGATTCTCGGCGTCCTGAGCGGAATCCTGCTCGGCATGCTGCTGGCGGCGCTCGACCAGAGCATCGTTGCGACCGCCCTGCCGGCGATCGCCGGCGAGCTTCATGGGCTTGAGCATCTCTCCTGGATCGTCGCCGGCTATCTGCTCACCTCGACCGCGTCGACGCCGATCTACGGCAAGATGAGCGACCTCTACGGTCGCCGCACGCTGCTGCAGATCGCCATCGCCGTCTTCGTCGCCGCCTCGGTGCTGTGCGGCCTCGCCCAGGATATGCCGCAGCTCATCGCCGCCCGCGCGCTCCAGGGCTTGGGCGGCGGTGGGCTCATCAGCATGGCGCAGGCGGTCATCGCCGACGTCATCTCGCCGCGCGAGCGCGGCCGCTACCAGGCCTATCTGAGCGGCGTCTGGGCCACGGCGAGCGTCGGCGGCCCGGTGCTGGGCGGCCTCTTCGTCGACTATCTCACCTGGCGCTGGGTGTTCTGGATCAACCTGCCCCTCGGCGTCGCCGCGTTCATTCTATGCCGGCGCGCGCTCGCCCGGCTCGCCAGGCCGCGCGCGCAGCGCCGCATCGACTATCTCGGTGCCGCCCTGCTCACCGCGGCAGTCGCCGACCTGCTGCTCATCGCGAGCTGGGGCGGGGCGACGTTCTCCTGGACCTCGCCGACACTGCTCGTCCTCATCGCCGCCGCGCCGCTGCTCGTCGGCGCCTTCATGGTGCAGGAGCTGCGCGCCGTCGAGCCGATCCTGCCGCCCAGGCTCTTCGCCAATGCCGTGATCAGCATGGCCAGTCTGATCAGCTTCATCGTCGCCATGGCGATGTTCGGGGCGATCGTGCTCTTGCCGGTCTTCCTGCAGCTGGTGATCGGCGCCGGCGCCGGCCATTCCGGCATCTTGCTCATCCCGCTGATGGGCGGAACGGTCGTCGGCGCCTTCACCTCGGGGCAGCTCATGCGGCGCAGCGGGCGCTACAAGCCGTTTCCGCTGGCCGGCCTCGCCATGAGCACGCTGGCTTTCGCCCTCATGGCCACCATGGATGCCGCGACGCCGCCAGCCACAGCGATGATCTACATGGGGTTCCTCGGCATCGGCATCGGCATGTCGATGCCGGTCATGCTGGTGGCGGTGCAGAACGCGGCCGAGCCGCGTGACATCGGCGTGGCCACCGCGACGGTGGCCTTCTTCCGCTCACTCGGCGGCTCGTTCGGCGCTGCGATCTTGTGGTCGGTGCTGCTCGGGGCGCTGGCCCGTCATCTTGCCGCGGCGGGCGGCGGCCTCGACGCCGTGCTGCTCCAGGGCGCCCCCGACCTCGGCGCGCACCTGCCGCCGGCCGAGCGGGCGCTGCTGCTGCCGGCGCTGGCGCACTCCTTCCATCTGGTCTTTGCTATTGCAGCGGCGATCACCGCGACCAGCGCGATCGCGACCTGTTTCCTGCGAGAGCTGCCTCTGCGCACCACCGCCGCACGGGCCGCGCCGCCGGAAGAGACGCCCGGCAAGACATAGATGCCGCCCTCGCCGCGCCGGCCCGCGCCGCCGCGGCGTTGACGTCCGAGCCGTCCGCGCGCGGCAGCGGCGCCCGTTCCGGCATGGAGCCGGAAGGGCGCCTCTATCCGCGCGCTAGCCGAAGAGGCGGCGCAGATGGGTCCAGGGCTTCACCGAGCCGTTCCACCAAGTGCCGGTCGCCAGCGAGGCCGGGGCGGCAGGCCGCTCCACCACGCCGTTGACCACGTTTTCGCGCGCCTGGTGCAAGACCTTGAGAACGAGACCGTGCGTCGTCAACGGATGGTCGTTGAACATCTCGATCCGCAGATAGTCGCGGCCCGTCACCTGCTTGATCGCCAGCAGGATCGGCTCTTTCAACGCGATGGTG